>NZ_JBSIBZ010000165.1:0-8898 GCF_058245575.1 Streptomyces sp. UF-297
GGGGGGCGGGGCGGGGGGGGGGGGGGGGGGGCCCCCCCCCCCCCCCGGGGAGGGTGTTACGCGGGGGCGAGTTCGGCGGCGGCGGACGAGATCGGCCAGCGGCCGCCGTAGTCGACGTGCACGCGGCGCGACCGGTCGGTGATGTGGGTCGCGGTCTCGATGACGCGGCCGGTCTCGGCGTGTCCGTCCTGCTCCGGGAGGGCGAACGTCCGGCGGGCGGTGTCGCCCACCCGCCACCAGACCGCACCGTCGTCCTCGATGGGCGCGGGCAGGTGATCGGCGGGGACGCCGAGGTCGGCGGCGGTGCAGCTGGCGCACCCGAGCCGTGTGCCGACCTGATACAGCGGGGCGGCCTGCTCGCACGCCGGGCAGTCGCCGGGGGCGGCGTACCGTGCGGACCGCTCCGGGATCAGGGCTCCGAGGTCGGCGTGCGCGGGGTCCATGAGGAGCACGTACGGGGAGTGCTCGCCGCGTTCGGCGCCGGCCAGGACGACACAGCCGTTGTGCAGGCGGGTGATCCGGCGGAGCGTGACCGGCTGGGCGGCGAAGGTGTCGGGGTAGCGCTCGCCCTCGTTGCCGCTGATGTAGGGGGCGCGGTGGACGGGGCGGACGTGACGGTAGCCCTCGCGCTCGATCTCGTCCCAGGTGGCGAAGCGCCATCCGGCGGGGGCCTGCGTACGCCGCGCGCGGCGGCGCTCGGTCTCGGTGACGGCCGAGGCGCGGACGTCGACCATGGTCACCAGTCGTTCCGCGGCGAGGTGCTTGCGGGTGTGATCGGTCGCGTGCTTGCGCTCATCTCCGGTGGCCAGTGCCTTCCAGGGCGAGGAGCCGCGCGCCGTACGCCACACGTGCCCCGCCGGGTCGGTTGCATCGTCCACAAAGACGGGGGTCCGCCCGTTGGCGTCCGGCGTTCCGTAGCGGTAGCGGGTCTTGATGTCGGTCACGGCTGTGCCCTCCGAGGTCGGGTTTCGAGTGGTGGTGTCGGTCGGGGCGCCACCCCCTTCCAACAGGGACAACATTACCAGTGTTGGGCCGGAAACGGAAGCCGAAAAGGGGGTCTGACCAGGGTTTTTCTCGGATTCCTCGCGGCGCTGCGCGTGCCCTCCGGGCCGGGCCGACCCCTCTCCTTGCCAGCCGCTTTTCAGCACCACGGCGGGCCCGCAGGCGGCGGACTGCCTGCACTCGGCAGAAGGGCGCCCGGCTCAGGCGGCGGCCAGGTGAGCGGTGGGGCGGAGGTAGCGGCCGGGCTGGCCGGGGATGGCGACGGGGGGCCAGCCGGGGGTGGCGCGGAGCCGGTGGGGCGGCCGGCGGGAGTGCGCGGCGTCCCGCTCGGCCTGGGTGCGCATCCGTGCGAGGCGGCCGGCCAGGCGCCGGGCTTCCTCGTTCGCCGCGGCGGTCACCTCGGCGTACCAGGCGGCGGGGTCCTCGTCGGCCAGCCGCTCCAGGCGCTCCTCCTCGACCTCCTGGCGGCGCCATCGTTCGGCGGCCTCGACGACGGCGGCGAACCGGCGGGGGTCGTTGGGCGGGAGCTGGCTCCAGGCCAGCGATCCGTACGGCGGGACGTTCCAGTCCCCGGCTCCGTCGGCGAGCGTGGTGACCTGGTGCACGGCCCACGCCTGGGCGGCATCTGCGGTGTTCACGGGGTTCTCCTCCGGCATGGGGTTTCGAGGGGGTGCCGGGGGCGGCGGTGCCATCCGCTGCCCCCGGCAGGGGTCACGCGATCTCGTGCTTGTAGTTCTCCTCGGCCTGGTGCAGCAGGGCGTCCTCGCTCAGTCCGTACGCGTCCGCGAGCCTCCGGAGGTTGCCGACGTAGCAGACGAGGGCCGCGGCGCGGTCGTTGATCCGTTCAGGGAAGGGCCGCCCGGAGAGGCGGACGAGGTGGAGCTGCTCCAGGTCCTGCGGGCTGAGGGCGTAGGTGCGGGCGAGGTGGAAGGCGTCGGTGAGCGCGTCGCTCACGGCGATGTCCACCAGCTCCTGCGCGGTGGCGGCGCCTTCGCGGCGTCGGGCTTCGCGGGACAGGGCGCCCAGGGAGCGGAGGGCCGCGCGGGCGGCCTTCACGGACGGGGTGGGCCGCCGGGTCGCCTGGGGGTGGGCGAGCATCGCGGCGATGGCCGTTCGGGCACGGCAGGCAGGGGTCAAAGGGTCCTCCGATGGTCGGGTTTCGAGTGGTGGTGCCGGTCGGGGTGCCACCCCCTTCCAACACGAAGAACAATACCAGCTCTAGGCCCGATTCGGAAGGGTGGAAACGGCCTTTGACCAGGGGATTTCTCGGGGCCGGCAGCGTTCGGATTCGTGGCGCCGGCCTCCCGCCGCAGAAGGAGGGGCGAGTACGCAGACGGCCCGCGCCTCCACGGGGGAGGGCGCGGGCCGTCGGTCCGTTCGGTGGTCAGCTGCTGGCGCGTCCCAGCAGTGTCAGGGTCTCCTCGCAGGCCCTGGCGAAGCTCTCGGCGAGCGGGGTGTCGTCGGCAGCGGCCTGCTGGCACTCCCACCACGTGCTGGCCGTGAGGTCGGCGAGCTCCTCGACCTGGTGCTCGTCGAGCTGGAGCGGCGCGGCCGCGGTGGCACATCGCGGGATGGCGTCACTCAGCCATCCGGGCAGGCTTTCGGGGTGGCACACCTGCAACGCGGCGTAGAGCGGCGCGGGCACTGGAAGCGCGGCGCTCACACCGTTCTCCCGGCCATGGCCGGTTCGGTCGCGGCGTGTTCGTCGAGCCACCGCGCGGCCGCCGTCACGGTGGTGAAGAAGCGGTCATCGGCCCGGGGGTGGTGGCGGAACACCGGGGTCGGCCGCTCCCCCGGCTCCGGCGCGGACAGCTCGGTGAGGCCGTAGCTGACCGTGTAGCCCGGTCCGCCCCGGGGGCCGAAGCCGGGTTCGATGGCGCCGACGATGTCCTCGGGGGCGAGCCGCAGCGCGTTGCGGCGTGCGACGAGGTACCACCGGGGATCGCCGGGCGGGTCGAGCATGATGCCGCGCCGGGGCGGCGGCCCCTGGTAGACCCATACCTGTCCGCAGCGCCGGGGCTTGGTGCCCATGCCGAGTCGGCCGGTGTCGAACACCTGCGGCGTCGCAGGGAGTTCGGCGTCCAGCTTGGTCGCCGCGCCGCACTTCGGGCAGTAGATCCGTACGGTGAGGGCCCGGTAGGCGTCGCCGTGACCGCACAGGTTGTCCTCGGCGTCGAGCGGGCAGGAGTGGCCGCTGTAGCTGCTCTCGCGGACGGTGCGGTGAATCCGGTAGTCGACCTCCCAGCCCTTGGCGGTGCAGCCCTCACGGTGTTCGGGGGTCGTGTAGTCCAGGTGCGCGGCGAGCGCGTCCAGGCCGGTCACTGCTCGTCCCCGATGCCGAGTTCGGCGTGCAGGGCGTTGAGTTCGTCGAGCCGGGGGCCGCCGGCGGCCGCGGAGAGGAACCCCTCCATCCCCATGCCGATGATGTGGGCCTCCAGGACGCTCAGGGCGGTCTGGTGGCCGAAGCCGTTGAGGTAGGCGTCGAGGGGGACGGGGCGGCCCTTGGCGTAGCTGAGGGCGAGGGTCAGCAGCTTCTCGTCGGTGCCGGTGAGGTAGACCCCCTCGTCGGCGCGCAGGGCGGTGAGGTCGAGCTCTGCGGTCAGGGCGCGGCCGATGTCCGGGACCTCCGCCCACGTGAGGGTGATGTGGCGGGCGAAGTCGGCCCGGCCGGGCAGGCCGGAGGAGGTGACCAGGTGGGTCGCGGCGCGCTTCAGCTCGCTGCCGCTGAGCGTGGCGGCCGCGGTGAGCGCCGCGCACATCTCCTCTGCGGAGAGGGATGCCGGGCTCGGGGTGACGTCGTGTCGCATGGGGCCTTCTCAGTTGTTGGCGAAGCGGTGCAGGGCATAGTCGTGCGCGCTGGTCCCGGCGACCGCGGAGGAAAGCCGGGTGGCAAAGCGCTGGTAGGCGTCTTCCTGGGCCGGGGTGAGCACGATCCGCTCGGGCGGCTCCTGGCCGGGGCCGGCTGCGGCGACGGCGGTGAGCAGCACCTCGGTGTCGGGCTGGTGGTCCAGGTTCAGCACGGCCAGGCCGCGGGCGAAGTCGTTGACGAGCTTCTCGGGATCGCCGTCACGGCCGGGCTCGGCCCAGTCACCCGCCAGCTGCTCCAGGAAGTCGGCGAGCTCGGTGTCGTCCTGGCCCTCGACGGCCCGGCGGAAGTGCGCCAGGACGGCGGCCACGGTGTCGACGTCGCGCGGGTCGATGTCGACGGGGTACAGCGGGGTGTGCTCCCAACGTCCGTCGGGGGCGTACAGGGTGTACTGCCCGGGGGGCCGGGCGGCGCTCGGGACGTAGCGGCCGGTGTTCGTGGCGGTGTGCCGCAGCGGCGCGGGCAGGGCCTGGAAGAGGCGCCCCCATGCGTCGTGGGCGGCCGTGCCGTCCAGGTCCGCGGGCAGCTGCCACACGTCCTCTTCCCCTGCGCGGACCGCGCGGGTGTTCAGGGCCAGCTGCTGGAGGAGGGGCTCCTCCATGTTCATGAACAGGGCCAGCCAGTCCTCGTCATCGGGGAGCAGGACACGGCGCTGGGCCGGGTTCTCGGTCATGCGCTGGGCTCCTTCACGGCCGGGCGGGCGAACGGGTTGGGGGCCTCGCCGCAAAGGATCTTGCGGACGAGTTCGGCGACCTCGCGGGCGCCCTCCTCGGTGGCGGGGGCGGCGATCGGGTGCGGGCGGTCGCTGGCGGGCTCGTCGACGCGGATGTCCCAGCCTCCGCTGGTGAGCGCGAGCGAGAGGGGCGCCTCCCGCCCCTGGTAGCCGAAGCGCGGCCCGCCGGCCGGCGGGTCGACGGCGATGCGCAGGCCGGGCCGGACGGTGAGGCCCTTGGTGCCGAGTTCCCCGATCAGGGTGTCCCGGGCGGTGTGCAGCTCGGTACTGGTGAGCTTGACGTGGGAGCAGTAGCGGGCGGCGAGGGCGTCCACTACGCCGGTGGGCAGGCTGGTGACGGCGGCCCAGTCCTCGGGGGTGATGCCGTGGCGCTGGCCCGCCTCGTACATCTCGGCGAGCAGATCGGCGGCCTCGGCCAGGACGCTGGGGACGTACAAGACGCGCGACCCGTACAGTGCGCGGCCCCCCAGGTCCCGGGTGGCCATGCGGATGCCGACCTGCGCGGCATCCAGAGCGGTGGTGTCGCTCATGGGCGGTTGCTTCTCCTAGGTTGGACGGGCGGGGTCCGGGGCCGATATCCGCGGCCCCGGACCCCACTCTGTCGCGTCGCTCGGACATTCCGGGCGGGTTCATTCGATGGCGGTCCGCAAGGCACGGGGGTATCTGTGATTCTCCTCGTGCCGGCTGACGTTCCGGTGCGGTTCCGTCAGTGCCGTCAGGCCCAGTCGCAGTAAGTGCACTCGGCGTCGTCGACGGGCGTGTTCTGGTGCGCCGCGGCCAGCTCGGCCACGGACCGCACGGGCGTCCAGGCCGGCCCGGGACAGCAGCCGCTCGGGCAGGGCACGCGGGCCTCGAACCGCCAGTCGAAGGGGTCGCGGTCGTCCACCCACCGCACGCACAGGGACTCGCTCCCGGCTGCGAAGGTGCCGGTGCGGAACTGCGGGTCGGAGCTGGTGGCGTCCCAGGCGAACAGCTCGGTCGCAGCCTCCCCGAAGACGCGGCGGACGTCGGCCAGGTCGGCGGTCCGGTCCTCCTCGGCGGCCAGCCGCTGAAGCGCGGCGCCCAGCACGGGGAGGGTCTCGGCCAGGACGGTCCGGTCGATGCCCTCGGCCTTGGGGGACGCCTCACGGAGCTGGGCGAACTGGTTGTCCACGACGTGCGCCGGGACACGAGTGGTGCCGGTCCGGGCGGCGTTGCGGGTGTGGGCCAGGTCCGGCGGCGTGCTCATCGCCAGCGCATAGGAGAGGACCCCGTACTCGTCGGCGAGTTCGGCGAAGCGGCGGCGCAGGCCCTCCTCGGCGAAGGTCGCATCCACGACCGTCGTCAAGCGCAGGGCGAGCCGCGCGCGGAGCACGGTCTCCAGGGCCTGCCAGGCGGCTCCGCTGACCGACTGGTTCCCGGGGTCGTCGGCACACATCCGGCGGAAGTCGTCGGCCCGCAGGACCTGGCTGGGCTGGAACATCCGCGATACGCGGGTCTTGCCGGTGCCGCTCGCGCCGACCAGGAGGATCAGCGCGGGCGTCTCGAACGGCAGGGTGATCGGAGCGGCGGACATCAAGCGGCCTTTCGGAAGGTGAGGACGTCGGCGAGCCGACGGGTGGACAGGGGGAGAAGCCGGGCCAGGCGGCGGCCTCGGCGGCCGCGCCCCTTGGCGCGGTACATCGAGGCGTCGGCGTTCTTCAGCAGCGCGGACAGCAGGGCACCATGGGTGCCGGCGGGTCCGGGGTCGGTATCGACCGTGCGGGCGGTGCCGATGGACGCTCCGACCTCCAGGCGCAGGCCCTCGTGCCGGACGGGCCGGGTCAGCGCGGCGTGCAGGCGGGCCACGCGTGCGGGCAGGTCGGAGGCGTCCGGGAGGATCACGGCGAACTCGTCGCCGCCCAGCCGCCCGGCCTCGGCGCCCTCGGCGTCAGCCCACTCGGCCAGGCGCGAGCCGACGGCCGCAAGGACGGCGTCCCCGGCGTCGTGTCCGAACCGGTCGTTGACCGGCTTGAACGCATCGAGATCGACAAGGAGGGCCGCGGCCGGGCCCGCCGCGACGATCTCGCGGGCCCGCGCGGTCCATGCCGCTCGGGTGGGCAGTCCGGTGACCGGGCAGGTGCGGGCCTGGGCGAGCTGACCGCTGAGCGTGGAGACCTCGGCCAGCAGCATCTCGACGGCGGGCACGACCTGGGCGAGGGCGCTGCGCAGCTCGTGAGGGCTGGCGTCGGGCCGGGCGAGGTCGGTGCGGGCACGGTCGAGCAGGGCGCCGGTCTCTATCGCGGACGGCATGATGGGGTGGCTTCCTTTCGGTGTTCGCATCAAAGGGGAGGGCCCGGGGCGGCGGACGGGGTGACGGCCGTGACGGCCGCCCCGGGGCAGTTCAGCGGACGGCAACCGCCCACCGCTTGACCAGGGCGCCCCGCAGGCGACCCTCGGTCGGGTCGTCCTCGGTGAGGCGGTCAGCGGCGAGCCGCTCGTGCAGGTCCTCGGGGATGTGCACGTAGGGCCGGGCCAGGTCCACGACGGTGGCGGGGTCGTCGATCTCGTACGGGTGGATGCCCGCGGCGACGAGGTTGCGGATCAGCGCGCCGTCGCGACGGGGCACCTGCCACACCTGGGTGTAGAACGTGGCGAGCTGGGCGTCCCAGCCGACGATGACCCGGGTGTTGCGGGGTACGTGGTCGCGACGCCGGAGGGTGTAGAGGCTCATCCCGCCCCCTCGGCGTGCATCCGGGCGCGGTCGCATCCGGATGCCCCGGGGCCCGCGCCGTGCAGGTGCACGTTGAGCAGGTCCTCGCGGGTCCATACGGGCGTCCACACGCGGCCCCGGCGGCACTCGTCACGGCGCGGGCAGGGGCTCGCGGCCTCGAACCGCGTGCTGTACCGGACGCCGAGCGCGTGCCGGCCAAAGACGATCTCGCCGTACATGTGCGTCCGGTCGATCTCGGTGGTCACCTGGACCAGGTGGTGGGCGAGGTCGTGCCCGAAGCGGATCGACGCCTCTTCCCAGGCCCGGAACCACGGGGTTCGGGTGTAGCGCTTCGCGAGGAAGTCCGCCAGGGGGTCGGCGGGCGGGAGCCACTGGCCGGTGTGGGTGTCGAGGGTGCCGCAGTGCGGGCAGGTGCGGCGGCGCGGCGTTCCGGTGCAGCCGTCCGCGAACCGCTCGCCGCAGCACGGGCAGTGGTGGGCCCGGCGTTCCTCCGGGCTGCCCGCGGCGGCGCCGCAGCCCTTGCACACCAGCCTCGTGCGCTGGGTGCGGTGGGGCATGTCGGGCACCGGCGGGGCGGTGGTCTGGTGGGTCGGACAGGTCGTCATCTTGAGCGAGCTCCGTGCGGAGAAGGCCGGGGCGACGGTCGGCTGAGCGGCCGCCGCCCCGGGAAGTGGCCGGGTGGGGGTCAGGTGCGCGGGCCGCGCGGCGCACCGGCCGCGGCGTTGCCGTTGGTCTGCGCCTGGCCGCGCTGAAGGCGGAAGGCGGCCGCCCTCTCCGGCGTGTTGTGCTTCTCGTAGGTCGCGCGGGCTTCGGCCTGGAGCTTCTTGACGGTCTCGGACGTGGGCACGGATGCCTCCGGTGGTCGGGTTTCGAGTGGTGGTGTCGGTCGGGGTGCCACCCCCTCCCAACACGTAGAACAATACCAGTCTTGAACCTGATTCGCAACGGGTCGGGTGCGAATCCGGGGCGGGTCAGGGTCAGTTCGCCACGGTGGCGAGCAGCTTGCTCAGCTCGGGCCACAGCAGGGTGTCGCGGCCCCAGCAGGGATCGACGAGGGTGACCTGACGGGCGTCCTGGGCTGCTCGTACGGCGTCGCGGTGGCATCCGGCGTACTCGCGCCGGATGTGCGACTTGCGCAGGCGGCCGCCGAAGCCGGTGTGCCCGTTCCCGCCCCAGGCGGTGACGAGGATGTCGCGCACCGGTCCGGGGCGGTCGGCGCGGTGGGCGGCCAACAGCAGGCCCGCGCCCCTGGCGGTGCGGGTGAGCTGCTGGAGGCCGGCGGCGTCGGTCAGGCACATGACGGCGGCGCGCTGTTGCCAGCGGCGGCCGTCGAAGGCGGGCCCGTCGCATCCGGGCTGGGACTGGAGGGTGACGAAGCCGGACCGGTTCAGGGCGGCGAGCACGGGCACCAGGGGGCCGGTCTCCTCGTCGGGGCCTCCTCGATAGGCGCCGCCGGGCAGGGTCGCCAGGGAGCCCTCCAGCCACTGCGCGGTGAGTTCACCGAGGTCAGTCAGGGTACGTGCGGAGGACCAGGCACGTGCTGCTGAGCGGGGCATGGCAGGTTCCTCTCCGCCCGGTCGCGCGGGCGAGGGGGGGGGGGGGGGG
>NZ_JBSIBZ010000166.1:0-8187 GCF_058245575.1 Streptomyces sp. UF-297
CGTGGAGTCCGCTCATGGCCTCGTGGAGTCCGCTCATGGCCTCGTGGAGTCCGCTCATGGCCTCGTGGAGTCCGCTCGTGGCCTCATGGCCTCATGGCCGCCGTCGGCGGAGGGCCCCGGCCCGCCCGGCAAAGCCGCCTGCCCCCGGCGGCGGTTCAGGAGTCGGCGGCGATGTGCTCGTACGCGCGACCGTCTTGGCAGGGCAGACCGGTCTGCCCGGCCATGACCTGACCCTCCTCGGAGGGCAGCGTGAGGGCGGTACTGCACCGTCGTGCCGAACGGGAAGTCTCCTCCCGGCCATTGCCCGGGTCAATTCATCGGACACCATGGCAGCGGAACGCCGCGGAATTTCGATCTACGGGATGACGTGGACGGTCCCCAGGCTGTCGAGATCGTATTCCGGTACGTACTCCGGGGGCCGGACCGTGTAACTCGCGGCCAGCGTCTCCCGGTCGAGAAAGAGCGCCGCCCACACCCCGGTCCTCTGCTGCGTACTGTCCTCCCGGCGAAGGATGAAGTCGCCTTCCAGGACGACGAAATAGACGATGGCGTCGCTCGACCGTGCCCCGGGTGGCGAGATCGCCCTGGTCGCGGCGTCGCGCGTGGTCGTCACGACCCGGATGTTCCGGGGGCTGTCCTCGCCCCACTGCCGTGCCCATGCGCGGACTGCCGCGCCGATGCGATCGATTTCCTGCTGGGAAATGAACTCGTCCGCCATGCCCGGCACCCTAGACCCGTCATATCCGGAAGGCGGTCGCATTCGGGCAGTCGATCACAGGCCCACCGCGGCGGCCGGTCCTACCGCGCCCGGCCAGCGGGAGTTGACCCGGTCGAGTACGGGTTCCAGGCGGCGGTATCCGGCCGTTCGCTGGTCCAGTTGCTCGAAGGTGAGCTGCAGCCCGACGGAATCCGCGGCGATCAGGTTCTCGGCCCGCAGGGAGACCGCGCGGACCCTGGCCCGCTGCAGCCCCAGGGCGTCGTGCAGCGCATAGGCGGTGGCGGCCAGGGCCGGGGTCTGTGCGGTGGGTTCGGCAACCGTGCGGGTGCGGGTGGTCGTCGTACGGTCGGCGTAGCGGACGGTGAGGGTCAGCGCCCGGGCCGCCTGGCCGCTGCCGCGCAGCCGGGTGCCCAGGTCGTCCGCGATCCGCAGCAGCGCCCTGCGCCGCCGCTCGGCGTCCAACTCGTCGTGCGGGAAGCGGTGTTCGCCGCCCATCGAGCGGGCGGCCGGGTTCGGCGTCACGGGGCTCGGGTCCAGCCCGCGGGCCCGCTCGTACACCTTGCGGCCCGTCTTGGCGCCGAGGATCCGCTGGAGCGTCGCGGGCGGTGCGGCGGCGATCCGGCCGACGCTGTCGAGCCCGTACGAGCACAGGGTGCGCGCGGTCGCGGCGCCCACGCCGTCCAGGGCGGCGGCCGGTCTGCGGTCGAGGAAGTCCGCGACCGTCCCGGGGTCGCCGGGCACGATCCGCACCTCGCCGGGCGCCGCGCTCTGCCCGGCCATCCGCGCGAGCAGCGGGTTGACGGAGATGCCGATGGCGCAGTCGACGTCGTGCCAGGCCAGCGCGCGCACCCGTATCAGGTCGGCGATGCCCGCCGCGTCCCGCCCGAAGTAGCGCAGCGCCCCGCGCACATCGGCCAGCGCCGCGTCCGGCGGCAGCGCCTGGACGACGGGCGTGAACTGGCCGAGCAGCGCGAGCAGCCGGTCGTAGACCTCTTCCGGTACGCCGATCCCGTCGCGCCCCCGGAAGCGGACGTACAGCGTTCCCGTGTCCGGCGAGGACGGAGCGGGTGCGGGCCGGGTTCCGGCGCCCGGTACAGGTCCGGCCCCGGCGCCCGCCGCGCCTCCCCGCAGGTCGTTCATCCCGCGCTCCCCGGGCTGGAGTGCCACAGCTTGCGGCTCAACTCGCGTCCGGTGGCGGCGCGTTCGCCCGCGGGCTGGAGGTCGGCCCACGGGTGCAGTTCGTATCCGGTCTCCAGGCGGATGGTACGGCCGGGCTCCGAGGCCGCCCGGACGGCACCGGGTGGCCTGGACGAATCGGCCCCCTCGGGCACCTCACTCCCCTCGTACGACCCGGAAGACACGGAAGACGAAGAAGATGCAGAAGGCGCAGAAGGCGCAGAAGCACCGGAAGATTCAGGCACCCCCTGCACCCCCGGCGCACCCGGCACCCCCTGCCCCCCTTCCGAAAGCCGCCCCACAACCGCCCCCAGCCCTCCCCGCTCCCGCAATTCGGCCAGTTCGGCCAGGTTCCAGGCGGCGGCGCCGACCACGCTCAGGCTGCGCGGGCCCCGTCGCTGGACCGTGCCGCGCACCAGCAGCAGCCAGGAGTGGAAGACGGTGTGCGCGCAGGTGGCGTGGCTGTCGTCGAAGAAGGCGCAGTCGATCAGGCCCGTACTGTCGTCCAGGGTGGTGAAGATGACCCGGCGCCCGGAGCGGATCGGCGGGGTCTGGGTGGCGGCCTTGGCCCCGGCGACCAGGACCGTCGCGCCGTGCTCGGCCTCGCGCAGCCGCTTGGCGGGCAGCACGCCCAACTCCCGCAGGAATTCCGCGTGATCGACCATCAGATGCCGGGAGGCGTCCATGCCGAGGACGCCCAGCTCGGCGCTGAGCCGTTCGACGTCGCCGAGGTCGGGGAGCCCGGCCGGCTCCGCGGGAAGCGCCGGCCCGCCCTCCCCCAGCGCCAGTTGTCCCTCATGGGCGCCGCCGTCGCGCCCTCCGCGCAGGCGCCCGTGCAGCTCGGCGATATGCAGCAGCAGATCCCGCCGGTTGGCGCCGAAGGCGTCCAGCGCGCCGACCCGGGCGAGGCGTTCGGCCACCGGGCGTCCGGGGCGGGCCCGCTGCCACAGGTCCTGGAGCGAGGTGTAGGGCTGTCCGGCCGCGATCCGTGCCGCCTCGGCCTCGCTGATGCCGTGTACGTCGGAGAGGGCCAGGCGGATGCCCCAGAGCTTCGCATCAGACACCAGTTCGATTCGATGGGCGACCGCCGACCGGTTCACGTCCAAGGGCAGCACCGGCACCCCGCGCCGCCGCGCGTCCGCCAGCAGCAGCCGCTTCGGGTACATCCCCGGGTCGTGGGTGAGCAGCCCGGCATAGAAGGCCGCGGGGTGGTGCGCCTTGAGCCACGCGGACTGGTACGTCGGCACGGCGAAGGCGACGGCGTGCGCCTTGCAGAAGCCGTACGCGCCGAACGCCTCGACGATCTCCCAGGTACGCGCGATCACTTCGGGCGCGTACCCCCGCCCCCGCGCCCGCTCGGCGAACCACGCGCGCACCTGCCCCTGGAGGTCGGCGACGGACAGCGCCCGCCGCTTCTCGTCGGCCTCGTCCCGCCCGCAGCCGGTCATGATCCGCAGGATCTCGATGATCTGCTCGTGGAAGACCACCACGCCGTAGGTCTCGCGCAGCGGCCCCTCCAGGTCCCGGTGCGGGTAGCGCACGGGGGCGCGCCCGTGCCGGGCCTCGATGAAGGGGCGCACCATGTCGGCCGCGACCGGCCCCGGGCGGAAGAGCGAGATGTCGACCACGAGGTCGTGGAAGGTGGCGGGCTGGAGCCTGCCGACCAGGTCCCGCTGACCGGGCGACTCGACCTGGAAGCAGCCGAGCGTCTCGGTGGAGCGGATCAGTCCGTAGGTGGCCGGGTCGCCGGGCGGCACCTGGGCGGGGTCGTCCAGGTCGATGTGCCGCCCGGTGGCGCGGCCGATCTCGGCGACCGTGTGCGCCATCGCGGACTGCATCCGTACGCCCAGCACATCGAGCTTGAGCAGGCCCATCTCCTCCACGTCGTCCTTGTCGAACTGCGACATCGCGAACCCCTCGCCGCTGGTGGGCACGATGGGGGTGCGGTCCAGCAGCGTGGCGTCCGAGAGCAGCACCCCGCACGGGTGCATGGCGACGCCGCGCGGCAGCGCGTCCAGGGCCTCGACCAGGTCCCACATCGGACCGTACGCATCGGCCGGGATCCCCCGCAGCTCGGGGAGTTCGGCCAGCGCCACCCGGGCGTCGCGCGCACGGATGTGCGGGAAGGACTTGGCCAGGCGGTCCACCTCGGCCGGGTCCAGGCCCATCGCGGCGCCCACGTCCCGTACGGCGTGCCGGACGCGGTAGGTCTCGGGCATGGCGACGGTCGCCACCCGCTCCGCCCCGAACCGCTCGAAGACCGCGCGGTAGACCTCCAGCCGGCGGGCGGACTCCACGTCGATGTCGATGTCCGGCAGCGCGGCCCGCCGCTCGGACAGGAAGCGCTCCATCAGCAGGCCGTGTTCGACGGGGTCGGCGTGCGCGATGCCCAGGAGGTGGTTGACC
Organism: Streptomyces sp. UF-297; assembly: GCF_058245575.1. Classification (NCBI taxonomy): domain Bacteria; kingdom Bacillati; phylum Actinomycetota; class Actinomycetes; order Kitasatosporales; family Streptomycetaceae; genus Streptomyces; species Streptomyces sp. UF-297. The sequence continues at coordinate 4,301 of NZ_JBSIBZ010000166.1, forward strand.
AGCGACCCCGCGCCGGACCCGCGGGCCGCGACGCGGATTCCCATCTTCCGTACGTCGTCCACGACATGAGCGACCGTCAGGAAGTACGAGGCGTAGCCGAGGCGTTCGATGGTGCGCAGTTCGTCGTGCAGCCGCTCCCAGCGCTTACGGTCGCGGTCGTAGCCGCGCAGCACCATGGCCCCGGCGCAGCGCGAGCGCAGCACGCGCTCGGCCGTGCGCCGGCCGGCCCCGACCAGGTGCGGTTCGGGGAAGTGGACGGTGCCCAGCCCCATGTCGCCCTCGGGGTCCACCCGGCACTCCCCCGCGCTGCGCTCGGTCATACCCAGGAGCCGGTGGGCCACCTCGCGCCGGAAGCCGGCCGCCTCGGCGACCTCTTCGGCGGTCTTCGCCATGGCGGCGGTGTCCTTGAGCCAGCGCTCGCCGCCGTCCCGCGCGCCGGGCCTGCGGTCCACCGGCACCAGGCGGCGGGCGGAGTCCAGGACGTCGGCGACCGGGCCCTGTCCGGGGTCGGCATAGCGGACGGCGTTGGTCAGCACGGCGGGGATGCCCTGTTCGACGGCGAGACCGAGGGTGCGGGCGGCCAGCCGCAGCGAGCCGGGCCCGGTGCCGGTGCGGCCGTGGTGGACGACCTCCAGGCGCAGCGCGTCGCCGTACACCTCGCGCCAGGGCGCGAGGAGCCGGGCGGCGCGGTCGGGGCGGCCCGCGGCCAGCGCCCTGCCGACCTCGGAGCCGGGGCCCAGCAGAACGGTCACCGAGTCCGCCGCGGATTCCAGCGCCTCCCAGGGCAGCGCGGGCCGCTCGCCGCCGCTCGCGTGGGCGGCCGAGACCAGCCGGCACAGTGCGGCCCAGCCCCGCGCGCCGTCCCTGGCGAGGAAGACCGCGCGGGCCCCGGACTCGTCGACGAAGGCCCCGCCGCGCACCGGGGTACGCCGCCGGACCGCCCCCTTCGGCCCCGGGCCCGGGTCGCTCTCCCGCTCCCGTACGGCGAGTTCGGTGCCGAACAGCGGCCGGATGCCCGCCCCTGCCGCGGCCTTGGCGAAGCGCACGGCTCCGGCGAGGCCGTCCCGGTCGGTCAGTGCGAGCGCGTCCATGCCGCGCTCGGCGGCGCGCTCGGCGAGCCGCTCGGGGTGCGAGGCGCCGTACCGCAGGGAGAAGCCCGATGCGGTGTGCAGATGCGTGAAGCCGGACACCCGCACCTCCTGGACCATTCGTCGCTACCTCCCCTCCTCTCCACCATAAACCAATTTTCGAACGTGCGTGCGATAGGTCGATTACGGTGATCCACTGCGGACCGCGGCCCGCCATCGGCCCGGTCGGCCATTCGGCGCAGCCCCGCCTGCGGGGGCAAGGGGCGCGACGGAGCGTAAAGGCATGACGCAGACAGAGGACGCCGGGGCCCACAGGACGTTCATGGACGAGGTCAAGGACGCGGTGACGGCGCGCGCCGCGCTGCTCGTCATCGGCGTGCTCGCCCTGACGGCCCTGTTCATCGCGTCGTACGCGGGCGCCTTCCACTCCCCCAAGCCCCGGGACGTATCCCTGGCGATCGTCGCGCCCGAGCAGGTCAGCGGGGAGATGGTGAAGAAGTACGGGGAGCTGCCGGGGTCGCCGCTGGACCCGCGGGCCCTCTCCTCCGAGGAGGAGGCCGTACGGCAGATCAAGGACCGGAAGATCGACGGCGCGCTGGTGGTCGACCCCCGCGGCACCACCGACCGGCTGCTGGTGGCGGGCGGCAGCGGCGGGGCGCTGTCCGACGCGCTCGCCAAGGTGGTCGGCGCGGCCGAGAGCTCCCAGCAGCGGTCGGTGCGGGTCACCGATGTGGCACCGGCGGCGGGGGGCGACACCCGCAGCCTGTCCTCGTTCTATCTCGTGGTCGGCTGGTGCGTCGGCGGCTATCTGTGCGCCGCGATCCTGGCGATCAGCTACGGCGCCCGGCCCTCCAACCGCAAGCGCGCCGCCGTCCGCCTCGCGGCGCTCGCCGTCTACTCCGTCTTCACGGGCCTGGCGGGGGCGATCGTCATCGGGCCCATCCTGAACGCGCTGCCCGGCAGCCTGTGGGCACTGTGGGGCCTGGGTGCCCTCGTGGTGTTCGCGGTGGGTGCGACGACCTTCGCCTTCCAGGGGATGGCGGGGATCGTCGGCATCGGGCTGACGGTCCTGGTGATCGTCGTCGCGGGCAACCCCAGCGCGGGCGGCGCCTATCCCTACCCGCTGCTGCCGCCCTTCTGGCGCGACATCGGGCCCGCGCTGCCGCCGGGCGCGGGCACCTGGGTGGCGCGCTCCATCGCGTACTTCAGCGGCAGCGCGGTGACCGGGCCGCTGCTGGTGCTCAGCGCCTGGGCGGTCGTCGCCACCGCGCTGACCCTCGTGTTCGCCTCCCTGCGCAAGGGCCGGGAGGCGATCGACGGGAGCGAGGTACGGCAGTAGCCGAGGGGCCCCAGGGCAAGGACAGGCCCCGGCGCCGTCGCGGTCCACCGCCGTGTCCGCGCCTCACATGTGCGTACCGCCGTCGATACGGATCTCCGTACCCGTGACGAACGCGCCGTCCTCGCTCGCCAGCATCGCGATGACCCCCGCGACGGCCTCCGGCGGCGCGAAGCCCTCGCCGATGGCGGGCATCAGCTTCATGAACAGGCTCATGTCGGCGTCCGCGGGCAGTCCCGGGTCGTCCGTCATCCCGGACCGCACCGAGCCCGGCGCCACGCACACCGCGCGCAGCCCCTGCTTGCTGTACTCGCTCGCGATCGCGTGCGTCATGGACTGGATGCCGCCCTTGCTCGCCGCGTACGCCGCCATGTACGGGTGCGCGAAACCCGCCGATGTCGAGCTGAAGTTGACGACGACCGGCGCCTGACCCTCCAAAAGCGCGGGCAGCGCCTCCCGGATCATCAGGAAGGTGCCGGTCAGATTGACCGCGAGGACCTTGTTGAAGAAGTCCAGGGTCATCTCGTGGGTGTGCGCCGAGCGCAGGATGCCGGCGGCGTTGACCAGGACGTCCAGGCCGCCCAGCGTGCGCACCGCGGCGGCGACGCCCGTGCGCACCGCCGCCTCGTCCGAGATGTCCAGGACCGCGGTGGCCAGCCAGTCGCCCGCGCCGTCCGCCGCGGCGCGCTCGGCGGTGGCCCGCAGGCCCTCGGCGTTGATGTCGGCGGCCACGACCCGGCCGCCTTCGGCCAGGATCCGGTGGACGGTGGCCCGGCCGATGCCCGAGCCGGCCCCGGTGATCAGTACGCGGCGTCCGTCGAAACGGTTCATGGTCTTCTCCGTTCTCGCGTTGCGCCTGCACCGTACGCCCGAGTGGCACAATGTGCCACCTTCGCGGCATGCGCCAGTGCGGCAAACCGCGCCGTAGACTGCGGGCATGTCCAGCGCGCCCCGCCCCTCCCTGACCGAGCGCCGCAAGGCCGAGACCCGGATGGAGATCGCCCGCACCGCCGCCGCCCTGTTCGCCGAGCGCGGCGCCGCCGTCACCGCCGAGGAGATCGCCCGCGCCGCCGACGTCGCGCCGCGCACCTTCTACCGCTACTTCCGTACGAAGCAGGACGCGGTGGCCCCGCTGCTCGCCGACGGGGTACGGGGGTGGATCGCGAACCTCTCCGAACTGGCCGCGAGACAGGGGGAGCTGACGGTGCAGCAGGCCCTGGAGAAGGCCGCGCGGCGCGCCCTGACACCCGACGGCGAGCGGGCCGAGGAGGCGCTGCGCTGGACCCGCGGGCTGCTGCGCGCCATGCCGCAGGACCCGGCGCTGCGCTCGGTCTGGCTCCAGGTGCACCACGACTGCGAGGAGGCCCTGGTCCCGGCCCTTCAGGCGATGGCGCCCCGCGCCGGCCGGCTCCAGGTGCGGCTGGCGGCGGCCGCCGCGAAAAACCCGCAGGGCCACGCGGGGG
>NZ_JBSIBZ010000167.1:0-8155 GCF_058245575.1 Streptomyces sp. UF-297
CCCCCCCCCCCCCCCCCCCCCCCCCCCCCCCCCCCCGAGCTGCGGATCGAGGCCGGGGCCCGCGATGAGGACCGACGCCCCCATCAGCGCGGCACGCAGCCGTTCGTACGCCTCCTGGGGCGACAGGCCGCTGTGCTGCCGCACCGTAACCGGGGCACCGGGGCCGTCCGTGGTCAGCAGCAGGGCGGCGGCGCCGTCCCGGGCGTCCTCGCCCTGTCGGGGCGGCCCGGAGTCGGCAGGCGCCGTCGTCTGGTCCATGACCGTGACCAGCGCGCGCCGGCTGCCGCCGGCTCGCGCGTACTGGCCGGCCAGCCGCAGTGCGGTGTGCGGGGCCGCGTTGCCCTGCTCGCCGAGCGCGAAGGCCGTCGGTGAGCCGGGCACCGCCTCGGCGAGGCAGGAGACCGCCGACTGGCGCGAGTCGAAGTCGGGGACGGCAGAGGTGACGATCACCAGATCCAACGGAGCGTCCAGCGGCGGGAGTTCGCCGAGCAGCCCTGCTGCCATGTCGGAGAAAGTGTTCCGGTTGGCCCGCTCCAGCCGCTCCTGGTCGAACGTGGTCCCGTACAGGTCGGCCATGTCCTGGTAGTAGCGGACCAGGAACGGATCGGCGGGGGCCGGCGTCCTGCTGCCGAAGGAGCGGTGCCCGACCCCCGCGAGCCGTAGTGCCGTCACTGTGCGGTGGCCACGTAGTCGGCCAGCGTACGGACGGTGGCGAAGTGCTTCATCTCCAGCTTCTCGGTGTCGAATTCGACGTCAAAGGTCTCTTCGAGGCTCAGCAGCAGGTCGAGGACACCGGCGGAGTCCAGACCGTAGTCGTCGACGAGCCTGGCATCGGGGCCGAGGTCCGGCAGCTCGCGGCCGAGCACCTCGCAGAGCACGGTGCGGACGGTGTCGATGGTCCGGTCCTGGGCTGCGGTGTCAGAAAGCTGCGGCATGGTGTCGTTCTCCTTGTCGGGGGTGTACGCGTTGTCGGGGTGTACGCGGTTGGTCGGGCCGGCGGCAGGCGCACCGGGCTCGAACAGGTCCTGGCGGCGCGGCAGGTCCTCGGGGCGCTCGTGCTCCCGGACCAGGTGGCTGCGGCCATTCAGTGCTGCACGACCATTGCCGAGAACGTCGCGCCGAGCCCGGCCGCGACCAGTAGATACCGCGCTCCGGGACGCAGCCGACCGAGACGGCCGGCCGTCTCGTAGTTGATGAACGGGTCCGCGGTGAGGCAGTGGCTGATCAACGGGATGTTGTCCACGAAGATGCGTTCCATCGGCATGCCGAGCAGTTCCGAAATCCTTCGCCAGGACATGGTGTTGACGTTGTGCGGGATGACGAGATCGATATCGTCGAGCGTGATTTCGGCGCTTTCGCAGGCGGACAGCATCGCTTCGACAACTGCTTCCGGGTACAGGTCGTTGAATTCCTTCGACGATGCCTCGCCGGTGATGAATTCCGCATGGAACTGCCCGTACACGCGGATGGACTGTCCGAGCACCCGGTCGCTGTCGGACGTGCCCGGGGCCCGCAGCAGCACGGCCGCCGCGCCTTCGCTGGCGATATTGCTGCGCGGCACCCAGCGCACCGCAGGAGTGAAGGTCTTCTCGCCGGTCAGCAGGAGCGCCAGCGCGTGCGGGTCGCCGTCGGCGGCCAGCAGTCGCCCGCAGATGTCCACTGCCTGCAGTCCCGAGGCGCACGCGTGATGCGACACCGAGAAGGCCATGGCGTGCTCCAGCCCCAGTTCCCGGCAGATACGCCGGAGCGAATCCGCGGGCTGCGGACGGCTGTTGACAACGGTCCGGGCCTGCACGACATAGCGGACGTGCATCTCCTGGCCGCGCAGCGCGTCGAGCTTGGCGGCCGCGGCGAGCAGTAGCCCTTCCTCGTCGCGCTCCGGGTCACGGCACACACTGGACAGGCCGTAGAAGCGCTTGAAGATCATGATCTGACGTGCGCCCAGCCCCTCCTTCTCCTGGAGTTCGGCAATGGGCACACTCTGCGGAAGATACGTGGAAACAGCTGCGATGGATGTCATCGGGCCGCTCCGGCAAATCTCGGCATGCTTGCGCTCCCCGTCTCCCGTTTCCGCCGAGGCACTCTCCCGGACAGTCTCGCGACCACTGCTGACAGTTGAGTGACCGGCCGATGACGAGGAAGCGGGCGCGTGGGCGGCGCGTGCGCGGGGTAGCGGCTGGGCACGGGAGCCGGGGTAGGGCTAACCCCACCTCACTAGGCGTGCTAGCACCTGTGTGTCGGGTAGACCGGGCGACCACCATGGAATGCGTCCAGGAGCCTGCGTCCGGCGCTGGAGCGAAAGATCCCGACGAGGCTCGGCAGAGAGACATCTCACGTGCCTAAGAAGTCAAGCCGCGACGGCGATACCGGCTGAGGAGGCGGTGAAGGCATGTTGTTCGTCGAAGGGCTGCCGAGTCTGCAGGCAGTGGTGGAGCTGGCCGATCATGCGGTTCTCCCATCCTCGTGCGTTTGCGCAGGTGGAAAGCCTGTGCGGGGCACGCGGCGACCTAATCCCAGGACTCAAAGGTCCGCCGTCTCACTAGCCGTTCGCGGCACCAGCGCACCGCACGGGCCCCGGTCTTCGTCAGAGCTCAACGGCTCGTGGACAACGAGGGGGTCAGCCTGCGGCGGGCTCACACCACGACGATCAACGCTCGGCCCACGCGGTGGGTTTCACGGCGGCCCGAAGACACCGGGAGCAACCGTTCTCTCTCAAGGCCTCGGGGGCCAGGAGCACCCAGGAGTCAGCCCGGTGCCCACGTGACCGCAGCGAAACCCACCACGTCACTCGACCAATCCGGAAGCCCCTTCTGACGGGCCCACCGGAACCGCATACTCAAGGATTAGGTGGACCAGTGGTGGGCACGACGTGCCTGAGAAAGGCCGTGAACGGTGTGTCCAAGTGGAGCGCGAGCCGCCCGCGGCAGGCGATCGCTCTCTGGCTGACGGTCATGGCGGCCTCGGTCGGCAGCGGAATGGCGTCGCAGCGCATGCCGGTCGACGAGACCCTCGACGGCCGGATCGCCGACTATGAGCCAACGGGAGACATGCTGCTGGGAGCCGCTGTGATGCTGGCGGTGCTGACCGTTTTTCTCGCGGCTGTGCTCCCGGCGGTGGTGTCCGTGCTCGTTGCCCTCACCGTGGTGGCCACCGCCACCGGCTGGTGGGCGGTCGTGGGCCAGTTGCTCGCCGAGCCCAGCCCATCGGAATCCGTGTGCGCCCTGGTAGCTGTCATCGGTGCGGCACTCAGCCTGGTGCACTGTGTGTACTTTCTGTGGCGTGAGCGGCAGGCCCGTCGGTACGGGGCGCTGCGTCCCCGCGTTACCGCGACGGCGGCCGCGGCCTGCAGGTCCGTCCTGGTGTCCTGTTGCATCACGATCGCGGTGACCGCCGGGCTGTATGTGGCGGGCGACGCCATGCTGTCCGCCGTAGCCACCGGCGTGATCCTCACCGTCGTCGCGAGCAAGCTGGCCGCGCTCACCGTGCTGCCGGCCGTCGTCGGCCGCTTCGGACGGCGGCTGGGCTGGCCCCGGCTGCCGTTCGTGTGGCGGCTCGCCTACCGGCTCGGCCCGCCGCGCCTGTGGCCCCTCCTACTGCGCCCGGCCGTGCGGTTCCCGGCGGGGACGCTGGTGGCCTCGGCGCTCGCCCTTCTCGCGCTCGCCATCCCTTCGCTGTGGTGGCACCCGGGCGACCCCGGTGGCCCTGCCGTGCCGGCGGCCGTCGGCGAAGCCGCCCAGGGCTCCGCGAGCACCGCCGGTGCCCTGATCGCTGTGGCCCTGCCCGCCGTCCTGCTGGCCTTCGCCGCGATGACCGCGGTTTTGCGCTCCGCCCCCGCGGCACTGGCCGTCACCGTGCCCAGCGCCCTCGCGGCAGCCGCCGCCTGCGGCCTGAGCACACTGGTCCGGTGGGCCGTGAAACCCGGCCAGCTGCCCGGCAGTTGGGGACACGACACCATGGACGCCTGGACTTGGCTGCTCAGCTTCGTCCTGGCACTTGCGGTTGCCGTCCCCCTCCACCGGCTGGTGGTCGGTCGCATCCTCGACCGGGTCGGGTACGCGATGGCGGCGCGGGAGGCCACGGCGCGCGCGGTGACCGCCACCTCCGACGCCGTGACGGGTGCCGCCGTCGTGATGTGCGCGGTCTTCGTGCTCGCCGAGCGGATGGGCACCGTCGAGGTGAGTCGGCTGAGTACGGTGCTGATCGCGGCCGTCGTCGTGAACGTGACCGTCGTACGGGCACTGACCCTGCCCTCGATGGTGGTTCTGCTGGGCGGCACTCGCTGGCGGCTGCGCGGCATCCCCGCGGCCAGGGACCTCCCCCTCGGCAACGGGACGTCCAGCACTACTGATCATTGAGTCTGGCGGGCTGAGGACGGGCGAGGCACGACGCCGGGGGAGCACTCACGTCCATGTCGGCCCACATGTTGCTCGATCAGGGCCGGGGTGAGCATCTCGGTCAGCGTCAACGAGGCGTCGGCGGTCACGGAGCGGCCGGAGTCCCGCAACGAGGTGAGCCGCTGGCCGCGACAACGTCAGCTGCATGCCCTGCGCAGGGCTGTGCCTGGCGGGGCGGCTGCGGGCCGATCGTCGACTTGGCGCCGCGAGCTCTGGGTATGACACACGACGAAAACACGGCCTGGGCGAAGTCCGGTGCACTTCCGTGCCCCGTCAGGGCGCGGGAAACGGCGCGACCGGCTCGCGGTTTCACGATCGCGCTTCCAGCGGAGCGCTTAGTCGGCAGATCCGCAGGCCAGAGAAAGTGGCAGGCGACACAGACGAGCTGTGGTCACGGTGCACAGCACCCGGCGGTGAGAGGTGCGGTGATGGTGGAGACGGCGAACGCGGCAGAGGGCGGACAGCAAGTGGGTGGTGGGGATCCCGGGCTGTTCGGGCCGGGGTCGGTGACGTGGCAGGTGCACTCCGATCCCATGATGTGGATCGCGGGGGTGCGGGCGCTGTATCTGCAGGCGTTGCATCCGCGGGCGGTGCGGGGGGTGATGGCCAACTCCGATTTCCGTAAGGACGCTTGGGGGCGGCTGATGCGGACCGCGAACTTCGTGGGGACGACCACGTACGGCACCACCGAGGCCGCCGAGCGGGCCGGGGCCAGGGTTCGCGGGATTCATCGCAGGCTGTCCGCCGTCGATCCGGTCACCGGCGAGCGGTTCTCTGTGGATGAGCCGGAGTTGTTGTTGTGGGTGCACTGCGCTGAAGTGGACTCGTATCTGCACGTTGTACGCCGCTCCGGATTTCCGGTCAGCGACGCGCAGGCCGATGCGTATCTGGGTGAACATCGGGTCAGTGCCCGTCTGGTGGGCCTGGAACCCGCCACCGTGCCCGGCAATCGGGCCGAATTGGCCGCGTACTTCCGGGAGATGGAGCCCCGCCTGGCCGTCACGGCCGACGCCCGCGCGGTCGACGGCTTTCTGCGCAGACCGCCGACGCACCCGCTGCTCGTACCCGCGCGGGAGCTGGTGTGGCGGCGCGTCGCCGACCTCGCGTACGCCGCGCTGCCCCCGTACGCCCATGCGCTGTACGGACACGCCGTACCCCCACCGGCCACCGTGACCCGGCGGCTGCGCGCCGCCGGCGCCGTCCTGCGCACCGTCCCGGACACCGTGCGCTGGCAGCTGCCGCCCCGGCACATCCTGCGCGCCGTCGCACGGCTCGGCCCCGGCACCCGCCCAGCGCCCTACAAGCTCCGCCGCTCCGCCGCCATACTGGACCGGCAGGGTTCCTAGGGGGAGCCGCGGGGGCGGACGCGCGGCGGACGGGGGCGGCGGCACGCGATGGCGGAGAACACGACCAGCACGCCGGGGCAGCCCGGCCAGTCGGGGCACGGCACGGAAAAGCGGCTCATACAGGGCCGCTACCGCCTGCTCGACCTGATCGGGCGCGGCGGCATGGGCGAGGTGTGGCGGGCGCGCGACGAGTCACTGGGGCGCCACGTGGCCGTCAAGTGCCTCAAGCCCATGGGGCAGCAGCAGGACCCGTCCTTCATGCGGGTGCTGCGCGAGCGCTTCCGGCGCGAGGCCCGGGTGGCCGCGGCCCTCCAGCACCGCGGCATCACGGTCGTCCACGACTTCGGCGAGGACGACGGCATCCTCTACATCGTCATGGAGCTGCTGGACGGCCGGAACCTGAGCCAGCTGATGGCCGACAACCGCCACGACCCGCTGCCCGTACCGGACTTCGCCGATATCGCCGACCAGGTCGCCGCGGCCCTGGCCTACACCCACGAACAGGCCATCGTGCACCGCGACCTCAAGCCCGCCAACATCGTGCGGATCGCCGACGGCACGGTCAAGATCTGCGACTTCGGCATCGCCAGACTCGGCCACGACATCGGCTTCACCGCCCGCCTGACCGGCACCGGCATCGCCATGGGCACCCCGCACTACATGTCGCCCGAGCAGATCGGCGGCGGCACCATCGACCACCGCAGCGACCTGTACTCCCTGGGCTGCGTCCTGTACGAAATCGCCACCGGCGTCCCGCCGTTCGACCTCGGCGACGCCTGGGCGGTACTCGTCGGACACCGCGACACCGCCCCCGAACCCCTGCGGGAACGCCGCCCCGAACTCCCCGAGGCCTACGAGCGCATCGTGCTGGACCTGCTCGCCAAGGACCCCGAGGACCGCCCGCGCGACGCCGCCGAACTGGGCAAACGCCTGGCCACCGCCCGCACCCCGCAAGGCCCCCCGCCGACCCTGCGCGTCCCCTCCCCGCCCCTGCCCCCTCCCGGCGCCCGCCTGCCTTCCTGGACCCGCGGGATGACCACCGGCACCAAAGCAGGCACCCCCCGCCCCGACCACACCCCGCCGCCCGACGCCCTCACCGGCGCCTGGACCTACGCCGCCGACCCCGCAGGCTCGGGCAGTGCCCCGCCGCCGGTCACCGAACGCCCCACCCCCTCGCCCGAACTCCTCACCGCCCTGGCCGGACGGCACAGCGCGGGGCTGAGCCTGGGCCGGCTGGGGCGCTGGGAGGAGGCGGGGGAGGTGCACCGCGCGGTGGCCGCCGAGCGCGAGCACGCACTGGGCCCCGACCACCCCGACACCCTCGCCAGCCGCTTCGAGATCGCCTTCACCCTCAGCCGCTCGGGCCGCGCCGCCGACGCGCTGCGCGAGTACGAACGCGTCGCCGCCGGACGCGAGCGCACCCTGGGCCCCGACCACGCCGACACGCTCGCCGCCCGCCAGGAGACCGCCTATGTGCTCGGCCAGCTCGGCCGGCACTTCGAGGCACACCAGGTCTACTCCGCCGTACTCGCCCTGCGCGAGCGGGTCTTCGGCCCCGACCACCCCGACACCCTGCGCTGCCGCCACAACCTCGCCTTCAGCCTCAGCCGGCTCGGACGCCTGGAGGACTCCTACGCCATGGCCAGGGAAGTGGCCGCGGCCCGCGCCCGCGTCCTGGGGGAGCGGCACCCCGACACCCTGGTCACCCGCTACGAAGTCGCCTACGCGCTCGGCCAGTTGGGCCGCTGGCCGGAGGCGCTCCAGGCCTACCGCGAGGTCGCCGCCGCCCGCGCCCAGGCCCTGGGCCAGAAGCACCCCGACACCCTCGCCGCGCGCCACGAGGTCGGCATCAGCCTGGGGCGGATGGGCCGCAGCGCCGAGGCCCTGGAGCTGTACCGCGAGCTGGTGGCGGCCCGCACCGACGCCCAGGGCCCCGAGCACGCCGAAACCCTGCGCGCCCGCCACGGCCTGGGCGTCAACCTCGGCCGCCTGGGACGCTGGGAGGAGGCGCTGGCCGAGGCCCGCGAGGTCGCCGTGCTGCGCGAGCAGAAGCTGGGCGCCGACCACCCCGACACCCTGGTCAGCCGCCGCGAAATCGCCGTCGCGCTGGGCTGGCTGGGCCGCTGGCGCGACGCGCTGGCCGTCTACCGCCAGGTCGCCGGCGCCCGCGAGCGGGTCCTGGGCGCCGCTCACCCCGTCACCCTGGCCAGCCGCAACGACGAGGCCCAGTGCCTGGACCAACTGGGCCGCTCCGCCGAGGCGGTGGCCCTGTACCGGAGGGTGGCGGCGCTGCGCCAGGGCCGGGACCGGGGGCAGTAGCGGAGGGGGAGGGGGCGCGGCCGTCCGCGTACGCTCGCCCCTCCGGCCCTGCCGTCCGCGTACGCTCGCCCCTCCGGCCCTGCCGTCCGCGTACGC
>NZ_JBSIBZ010000168.1:0-8154 GCF_058245575.1 Streptomyces sp. UF-297
AGACCCAGTACTGGTTCCGGTTGTCGGGCGAGGGCATGACCGCGTCGATGCGGGAGAACCCCGCCAGACTCGACCAGTCGCTCACCGAACCCGGCGCCGTGACCTGCTTGTCGGTGTGATGGCCGTCCGCGATCTCGATCTGCGCGTACGCACCGCCCGAGAACACCCAGTACCGGTTCCGGCTGTCCGGCGCCGGCAGCACCGCGTCAACAGGCGTCACCTGCGTCGCGTGCGTCTCGGCCGGCGCCGCGTGCTGTTGCGGCGGGCGGTTCATCAGAAACGCGGTGGCGCCACCGCCCACGAGCAGCAGTCCGGCCAGCGCCACCGCGGCCCAGAGCAGCCGGCGGCGCCGTGGCCGTGGGGGGAGGGCCGGTGCCCGCAGGGTCTGCTGGAGCGTTCCCGGCTCCGGGGCGCCGACCGAGCGCAGGGCGTACGCGGTGTCGGCCGCGGAGGGACGTTTCGCCGGATCCTTGTGCAGCAGCCCCTCGATGAGCGTGCCCAACGGGCCCGCGCGGTCCGGGACTTCGGGCTCGTCGTGGGCAACGGCGTGCAGTACGGCGGCGGGTGTCGGGCGCGCGAACGGGGAGCGGCCGCAGACCAGTACGCACAGCGTGGCGCCCAGCGAGAACAGGTCGCTGGGCGGACCCGCCGGCTTGCCGTGCAGCCGCTCGGGGGCGATGTAGTCGAGCGAGCCCACCAGCTCGCCGGTGCCGGTCAGCGACTCGCCGTCGGCCAGGGCCGCGATGCCGAAGTCGGTCAGTACGACGCTGCCGTCACCGCGCACCAGCACATTCGCTGGCTTCACGTCCCGGTGCAGGGCGCCGGCCGCGTGCACCGCCCCGAGGGCGTCGAGCAGCTGCAGACCGATCTCGGCGGCCCTGGAGGGGGACAGCGGGCCGACGGAGTCGAGGTGACGGGAGAGCGACGGGCCGTCCACGAGCTCCATCACGATCCACAGCCGGTCCTCGTACTCGACCAGGTCGTAGATGTCGATCACGTGCGGGTGGGAGACGCGGGCGATGGTACGGGCTTCCCGCAGCGCCCGCCGGGCCCCCTCACCGTCGTCGCCCAGGAGCAACTCCTTGACCGCGACGGTGCGCTGCAACAGCTGATCGGTGGCACGCCAGACCGCACCCATACCGCCGCGTCCTATCAGGTCGCTCAGAAGGTACCGCTCGGCGATCAGCCGCTGCCCGTCACTGAAAATCACCCGGCCAACGTACGGCATGCCCCGGACCGGCCGACTCCGCCGTCTCTCCGGGCCGCGGGTGCCAGACCAGGGGCTGCTCCACAACGCGGATCACCTGCGCGGGGCACGGCCGGGCGGTTCTTCTGCTCGGCGTGGCCACGCTGCTGCCCGGCCACGAAAACCGGCTGAAACCAGTGCACCGCTCTCACCGGCGCGAGGCGCGCCAACCCCGGCCGTTTTCGGCGTCGCACCCGGGCGCGCGAGGCAGGTGGCCAGCACTGATCGAGCTGTTGGCGGGTCGGCCTTCAAGAGGTGTGGTCAACCCCGGACAGCGGCGAGCTGACAGGATCCGCGCTATGACGAATGGCAGAGGGGCGCTGACGGCCCTGCATCTCTTACTGGTCTGGGCGACGATGGCAGCCCTGATGCCGACGCTCGGCTTCGTGCTGTTGGTGAGGGCCTGGGCCGGTGGGGCCGGGGCGGCGGTGCCGGTGCTCGTGCTGTCCGTGCTGCTGGCGGTGGGCCTGCTGGCCTTGGCCGGCATACCGGCGCGGACCGTGGTGCCGCTGTGCGGCACCTTGCCGCAGCGGATCGGCTGGGCGGTACTGGTCTTCATCCTCGGCACGCTCGGCGTCCTGGCCGGCCTGGCCGCCTATGACGGAGGCGTCGATCTGGGGAGCGCCAGTACCCGAATAGTTCTGACGGGGGTGCCGTACGCGGTGGCCGCGGCGTTGTTCGTGCCGGGCTGGTGGGTGCGGCTGGGGGCGGTGGCCGCGCTGGCGGCCGGGGTGGTCTACGGGGGCTTCGTCGGTCCGGCGCAGTCGCGTCAGCGCGAGCACGCAGAGGAGATCGCGGGGTACCGGGAGCATCCGGAACTGCTGTATGTGATCGCTACACCGCCCGGTATGCGACCGGCCCGTGCCGAACTCGGCTCCACTTCCTTCAGCGTCGAGTACCACTCCGTTCGGCAGGACGCATACGTGGCCCTCCATGTGGATTCACCGGACACGCCGAAACCCCAGTGCCCCGAATCCGTGGGGAAGGACGTGACCTGCACGGTGGACGGACACGGCGACATGCGGATGGTGCGTGATGTCTCCGGCGGCAACGCCGTCATCACCCTCACCCGTCGCCACCGCAGCGCGGAGGCCTCGGTCACCAGCGCGATGCTGGACGAACCTGCGCTCCGCCGTCTCCTGGACACCCTGCACCCGCTGTCGGACGCAGAGCTGGAGGCGCTGATGCGGGAAACGACGATCACCCGGCGATAGCGGATCTGAGAACTTCGCGAAGACGCCGTCACGCGGCCTGGACGACCGGATCGCAGCCGGTCCGAGCCGGTCCGGTACGAGGAAGCGGCGGCCTCCTGTTGGGGAGGCCGCCGCCGTTACGCCGTGTGGCGTGGGGTTACTTCTTCTTGGGGGGCTCATAACGCTGGTTGAACAGCGTCACGACGGGGTTGTGGACGTGGTTCCCGGTGATGTGGTACGGGCCGAAGGTCCCCTAGTCGGCCTTGCGCCCGAAGAGGTAGACGCGTGTCCCGTAACTCACCGTGTTCCAGAGCGCTTTGGCGTCGGCCTGGCGCAGGTTGATGCATCCGTGGGAGCCGGGGGGCTGGTAGATCGAGCCGCTGTGTCCGTGGAAGGCCTGACCGCCGGAGAAGAACTGGCTGTAGGGCATGGGCGCGTTGTCGTACAGCGTCGAACGGTGGTGGCGGTGCCGCAGGTGGATGCGGTGCCAGCCGGTGCGCGTGCGGTAGCCGCGGGCGCCGGAGCGGATCGGGCGGGCCTGAAGTGTCACTTTGCCTTTGCGCTGGACCCACATGAGCTGTCTGCTCAGGTCGACGCAGATGAGGCGGTAGCCGGTCCTGGGACAGCGACGGCCCGGGTTGGGGTTTCTTCGGGCGTCGATGAGGCGCGCCGTCCCCCACGTGACCCTGCCCGCGTAGCCGAGTGCGTAGCGGATGCCGTGGCGCTTTTGGAAGGCCTGGACGGCCTTGCAGTCGGCCGCGGACTGTCGGCCGTCGACCGGGCGCAGCTGGAGATGTCTCTCCAGCTGCTTTTGGTAGGGCCCGGTCTGGGTGGTGCAGAACGGCGGTCGCGCGGACTTCTCGTAGGGCGGCCACTGCTCGCGGTCCGGGACGGTCAGTCGTGCCTGGCGGGGTTTCGGTTTGGATGGGGCCGTGACCTTTGCCGGGCGGTCGGCGTGTGCGGGGGTCTCGACCGCGAGAAGTGACAGTGCCACGGCGGCGGCCAGCAGGCACATGACGAGACCGCTGCGGATCTGTCCGCTACCGCGATGAGCCGTCCGCGTTCGTGCGATGCGCAAGCTCGGCCTCATGTCGTCGCTGCCCCCGAGTCGTGTCCCGTCGGATGCGGTGCCGGTCGCGGCGCTTTCCGGTTTGCCTGGCGTGCGGCCGACAGGGTCTTTCACCGTGCGTCCGGCTCATTCTCAGATGCCCTATAAGTGACAGTCGGACTGTCCGCTGAACGGGTCCACTTGGCGACGGTGAGGCGCGGCGCAGTCCAGGGGCGCGGATCATCAACGGAGAGTGACGCCATGCGCAACAGAAACTTCGCCTTTGCGGGCGTCGCCGGCCTGATGCTGGCCACCGCCACCCCCACCTCCGTGTTCGCCGCTTCGCAGGCCCCCGCGCCCGCGGACGACCAGGTTCGGAACCTGTCCCTCGGTCCGGGCCCCAGCGGCTTGGACTGTGAGGAGTGCCTGGAGCAGAACCTTCAGCGCTACCTGGACGCGCTCCTGAAGAAGCGCTACGCCAAGTACCAGAAGATGTTCAAGGGCGAGAAGGGCGACCCCGGCACGCCCGGCGGCCCGAAGGGAGACAAAGGCGACACAGGCCCGAAGGGCCCCAAGGGCGAGGCCGGCCCCGCAGGCAAGGACGGGGCAGTGGGACCCAAGGGTGAAACCGGCCCCGCCGGTGCCGCGGGTCCCGCCGGCCCGAAGGGCGACAAGGGCGACACAGGCCCCGCCGGTGCCGCGGGTCCCGCCGGAGCGAAGGGCGACACGGGTGCCAGGGGTCCCGCCGGTCCGGACGGTCCGGCCGGTGCCGCGGGTCCCGCCGGCCCGAAGGGCGACAAGGGAGACAAGGGAGACAAGGGAGACACAGGCCCCGCCGGTCCGGCCGGTGCCGCGGCCCCCATCAAGCCGCTGAAGGTCGTTGAGGTGAAGGGCACCTCCGGCAATCTCCCGGCAGACAAGGACGGCAAGGTGACCCTGACCGCCCAGTGCCCGTCCGGCACGGTGGTGGTCGGCGGCGGGTTCGAACACGGGGTCCGAGCCAATGCGGGCAAGCTGCTCGACTTCTGGTTCTGGGGGAGCCGGGCCGACGTGGCCAACAACTCCTGGAAGGTTTCGTACCAGCAGATGGACCCGGACAAGACGACTTTCCCGATCACCCCCTACGCGTACTGCCTGTCCTAGAGCAACTGACGCTCTCTCATCGAAAGCACCCCTTCGGCGCGGCTGCCCAGGGCTTCAGCCGGGCAGCCGCCATACGCTTCAGCGCCGGTCTCAGTCGGGTTTGCGTACAGCGTCGGCAGGGGCTTTCCTCGGGACAAACCTGCCGCGAACAACAGCTGGGAAGCCAGCTTCGCCAACACCAGCACGGATACGCTTGCGCCCAGGACCTACGCCGTCTGCATGCCCACCCGTTAACAGCCGCTATCGGCAGGGCAACATCACCACCCACGGTGGGGAGGCCCTCAAGGGCCTCCCCACCTGATCTGACCATGAAGGCATGGTTACGGGCGGAACTTCAGCGCCTAGGTGCCGATCGTGGCGCACTGGGGCAACGGGCTGCTCGCCTCCGTCGACGGACTGCGGTTCGTCGTTCCGGTCCGCAGCATCAGCACCGCCCCCAGCCAAGTACTTCGGGTTCAAGCGCGGCGTCACCTGGCTCACCGCAGTAAACGACCAGGTCGCGGGCATCGGGCAGATGGTAGTCCCGGGCACCCCACGCGACTCCCTGCACATCCTCGACATGCTGCTGAACCTGGACGGCGGAGTGAAGGCGGAGATGGTCGCCACCGACAACGCCTCGTACTCCGACATGGTGTTCGGCTTGTTCCGGATCTTGGGCTACAACTTCTCCCCACGCTTCAAGGACCTGGACGACCAGCGGTTTTGGCGCGCGCAGATGGACGGCGCAGATGGACGGCGTCGAGTCCGGCGGGTACGGGCCGCTGGAGGACCTGGCGAGGAACAAGGTCAACCTGAACAAGGTCATCCAGCACTGGGAGGACACGCTCCGCGCCGCCGGTTCCCTGGTCACCAACCAGGTGTGCGCCTACGACCTGCTGCGGATGTTCGGCCGCGAGGGACGGCCCCCGCTGGGGCAGGCGTTCGCCGAGTACGGGCGGATCGCCAAGACCCTGCACCTGCTGCAGATGCTCGACCCGGTCGACGACACCTACCGCCGTCAGATGGGCAAGCAACTGTCCGTTCAGGAGTCCCGCCACACTCTGGCTCGCGACATCTGTCACGGCAAGAAGGGCACCATCCACCAGGCGTACCGCGACGGGATGGAGGGCCAGCTCGGTTCCCTCGGCCTGGTCCTGAATGCCGTGGTGCTGTTGACGACCCGCTACATCGACGCCGCTGTCGCCCAGCTGCACGCCGAGGGCCACGAGACCAAGGACGAGGACGTGGCGCGGCTGTCCCCGCTCAAGCACAAGAACCTCAACGTGCTCGGCTGTTACAGCTTCACCCCTTCCACTCCGGCCGGCAGCGCTCTGCGCCCGCTGCGCGATCCGAACGCCGCGACCCCGGAGGACGAGGAAGACGACGGAGCGCAGACGGCGCGGTCCGCCGCGGTCGGTACCCGGGGGTGGGGGACGGCGGGGGGCAGTGGGGGTTGAGGCGGTCGAGCATGCGTCGGGGGAGTTTCCGCTCGGTGAACAGGCGGTGTGTGTCGCTGAGGGGCAGGTAGCGGCCGTGGGGGCTGTCGCGGCCGATCACTTTGAGCAGGGCGGGGAACTCGAAGTCCATGAGTTTGCGGTCGATGGCCCGGCGGTGGCCCTGGGCGCGCTGGTAGTTGGCGTCCATGTAGCGGGTGATCTCAGCCTGGTCGAGGCCGGGCTCGGTGCCGCCGTCGGGCCGGGTCTTGTCGCTGGCGAAGGTGTCCAGGCGGTCGAGTTCGGCCTGGTTGACGTTGCCGTGCCGGTCGAGGATGCGGGAGCCCGACCCGCGTTTGTCCAGGGGGCCGCCACGCAGCGCGTTCAGCTGGAGGCCGTGGCGGGCGTTGCGCAGCAGCTGGGTGGGGCGCAGTCCGTTGGCGATCAGCGCGATCAGGCGCATCGCCGGGGCGGGCAGGGCGGGGGAGCCGTCGCCGGCGGCGGCCACTCGTACGAGGGTGTCGCTCACTGTTTGTAGGGGTTCGGTGCCGTCGGCCAGGTAGCCGTGTGCCACCAGGGCGCGCAGGAAGGGGCACGGGTTTCCTTCGGAGACCTCCGCCATCGGGTCCTCGCTTACATGGTCGGTGCGGTTCGGGGAGCACGTGTCCCGGGGGGGGGGGGGGGGGGGGGGGGGGGGTCGTGTTCGGCCGCCGCCCACCGGAGGGATCATCACGTCGTAGCCCGCGTCCATCACGACCAGGATGTTCCGGTCGCCGCACTACCGCTGGCAGGCCGCGATCAGCCGCTCGACCGCGGCCCGCAGCTGGTCGGCGGTGACGGCTGCGGCGTCGTCGGCGGGCCCCAGCCGGACCGCGTCCAGGACCTGCGTCCACGAGGTGCGGTCCGGGGTGAGCGCGGCGACGAACGAGTACGGCCAGCCCGGCACCACGTGGTCCGATGAGCGGCCGTTGCGGCCGTGGATCAGGCAGAACAGCCGATCCGGCGAGCAAGCGGCGTCCGAGCACGGCCACGGCGAGACGTCCACCGTGAGAACGATCCGCCCCTCGAACCGCGGAAGCGGCAGAGAAGCCAGCAGGTCACGCAGGGCGTTCGTGTCGAGCCGGCCATAGTTCAGGGCGCCGTACAGCGAGCCGTAACCGCGCTGGTGCTCTGCGAGCAGCGACAGCTCGACCGGAGTCCGTGTCGGGCTGTCCGCACACAACAGTGCGTCGGTCAGCTCGAAGAACGCGTCCGCCCGCGCGGACAGGCACCCGTAGAAGGCCGTCCGGAAGCGGGACAGTTCCGCGAGCGCCTACCGCCCGTCGATCTGCGGCAACACACTTACCCCACATGACCTCCCCGCTGAACTCCCGTACACAGTAAAAGAGTTCAACATCGCGAGGATTGCCGTCCACGTGCCCTGCGATTACTCCATAGAGTGAGAGGAGCTTCGTGTTTTCTCTTCGCCTTGATCTGTAGACAAAGAAACAGGTCGACTGTCTGCGGGGTCCCCTCGCCATCCCGCATCGTGTGGGGGGGTAAGGGCAGGCGGCGGAAAGTCGCCGGGAGGCAGACCCCCTGTCGGTCGCCACCCCGTCTCGCAGCAAGGAGAAGAGGAAGTCGTGACTCCTCAGACCTCGTTCTCAGCCCGCGCCCCATCCCACACCGGCCTTCTTGGCTGGTTGACCATCCTGACGGGGCTGACGTCCATCGTCGCCGTGGTCGTCCTGGCCCTGACCGGCCACTCTGCTGCGGCTACCGCTGCAGGAGTCATCGGCGGCGGGGTGAGCACCCTCGGCAGTAGCCAGGTGACCATCAACATTCGGCGTTGAGTTTGTTCCTTAGAACAAACTCAACGCCGGCCACCCGAACACGACGCCGCAGTGGGGCAGAAGCCGTCTGCAAGCCAACTTGCCCGCTTCATGGACAGGCCGCGACGTTGTTGACGACCACAGCAACGGGCTTCTGAACGCCTTCGTTGGCGTTGGACGACGGCTTGCCGCTGTTCGTCGTTGGGGGAGCCTGGCCTGGACGGCCGGATTGAAGCCGGTCTGAGCCGGTCCGGTACGAGGAAGCGGCGGCCTCCTGTTGGGGAGGCCGCCGCCGTTAAGC
>NZ_JBSIBZ010000169.1:0-8012 GCF_058245575.1 Streptomyces sp. UF-297
GTCGAGGGTGGTGATCTGGCGCAGATCGCGGACACGCTGGCGATCGAGGACCAGAAGCAGCTCGGTGCGGTGCTGCCCGCGCTGGCGTCCTGGCGGCGCCGCGAGCAGGACCGGTCGGCGACGGCGGGCTGGCGTTACCGCGTGACGTGGGCTCCTGCCACCGAGCAGGGCACTGCACGGCTTTCGGGACAGTGGCTGGTCGTGGTCCCCGCCGAATTGACCGCGGATGACTCGGCCCAGGGGTGTGTGGCGGCGCTGGCCGCCCGCGGCGCCGAGCCCGTGATCGTCGAGATACCGGCCGCCGCCGTAGACCGTACGGACGTGGCCGCGGCGCTCGGTGCGGCACTGCCGGACGCGGGGCTCGCCACGGTGGCGGGTGTGGTCTCGCTGCTGGCGCTGGACGAGACGCCGCTGCCCGGCCGCGAGGTCGTGGCCCAAGGCCTGGCCACCACCCTCGCCCTGGTGCAGGCCCTCGGCGACGCCGACGTGGCCGCGCCGCTGTGGATCCTCACCAGCGGCGCCGTCGCGGCTGCCTCGGGCGAGGCGCCCGCCGCTCCGGTGCAGGCGCAGATCTGGGGCCTGGGCCGGGTCGTCGCGCTGGAACACCCGGACCGCTGGGGCGGGTTGGTCGATCTGCCCGCCGTATTCGACGAACGTACGGGTGCGCGCCTCGCCGCGGTGCTGGCCGGCGGCGGCGAGGACCAGGTCGCGATCCGGGAGACCGGAATCCTGGGCCGCAGGCTGTCCCGCGCCCCGCAGCCGAGCGGTTCCGAGGCCCGCTGGAAGCCGCGCGGAAGCGCGCTGGTCACCGACGGCACCGGCGAGATCGGCGGTCACGTCGCGCGCTGGCTGGCCGAACGGGGCACGTCCCGGCTGGTGTTGACCGGACGCAGCGGACCCGCGGCGCCCGGCGTCGCGGCCCTGGCCGCCGAACTGGTCGCCCAGGGAACCTCCGTGGACATCGTTTCGTGCGACACCGGGCAGCGCGCCGAGCTGGCCTCAGTGGTGGGCCGGGCCGGGACGATCGGACCGCTGAGCGCCGTGGTGCACACCGCGGAGATCGTCGACGACCGGCCGATCGACGACATCGACGTCGCCGAGCTCGCCCCGGTCCTCGCGGTGAAGGCGCAAGCGGCGCTCTGGCTCGATGAGCTGACCGCGGATCTGGACCTCGACGCGTTCGTGCTGTTCTCCTCGGTCGCCGCCGTCTGGGGCGGTGGTCAGCAGCCGGGATTCTCCGCGGCGAACGCCTTCCTGGACGCGCTGGCGGAGCGCCGCCGCGCCGAGGGCAAGCCCGCTGCCTCGGTGGCCTGGGGCCCGTGGAACGGCGGAGCGATGAGCTCCGGGGAGGACGGAGTACGGCTGGAGCGGCGCGGGCTGCGGCTGATGAGCCCCGCCCTGGCCGTCCAGGCACTGGCGCACATCCTCGACGCCGGCGAAGGCCTGGTGACGGTCGCGGACGTGGACTGGGCACGGTTCGCCCCGCCGTTCACCCTGCGGCGGCCCAGCCCGCTCATCGAGAGCCTGCCCGAGGTCCGGCAGGCCCTGGACGGCGCGGAAGCGGACGCGTCCGGGAGCGGCACGGCCCTCGACCCGGACGCCGGTACGACCCTGCAGCGGCAGCTGGCGGAACTGCCGGCCGCCGAGCAGGACCGGACCCTGGTCAACCTGGTCAAGGCCGAAGCCGCGGCCGTACTGGAGTACTCCTCGCCGGAGGCCATCGGGAGCAGCCGGGCCTTCAGCGACCTGGGCTTCGACTCCCTGACCGCCGTCGAACTGCGCAACCGTCTCGGCACGAGCACCGGCCTCAAGCTGCCCGCGACGCTGCTCTTCGACTACCCGACCCCGTCGGTGCTCGCCGGATACCTGCGCTCCGAACTGCTGGGTGTCCAGGAGCGGAACGGCGCCGTACTGGTGAGCCAGGCGCCCGCGGACGACGACCCCGTGGTGATCGTCGGCATGAGCTGCCGCTTCCCCGGCGGCGTCAGAAGCCCCGAGGAGCTGTGGGAGCTGCTGGCTTCGGGCACCGACGCGATCGGGGCGTTCCCGCAGGACCGTGGATGGGACCTGGACGGCCTGTACGACCCGGATCCGGACCGGACCGGGACCTCGTACGTGCGTCAGGGCGGGTTCGTCTACGACGCGACCGAGTTCGACGCGGGATTCTTCGGGATCAGCCCGCGCGAGGCGCTGGCCATGGACCCGCAGCAGCGGCTGCTGCTGGAGACGTCCTGGGAGGCGCTGGAGCGGGCGGGCATCGTCCAGTCGTCGCTGCGCGGCAGCCGCACCGGGGTGTTCGCGGGCGCCAGCTTCGCGGGATACGGCATGGCCGTCGACTCCGCCGAGGGCCTGGACGCACACCTGCTGACGGGCATCACGACCAGCGTGCTCTCCGGCCGTATCTCCTACACCCTCGGACTGGAGGGCCCGGCGGTCACGGTCGACACGGCCTGCTCGTCGGCGCTGGTGTCGGTGAACCTGGCCGCGCAGGCGCTGCGCTCCGGGGAGTGCTCGCTGGCGCTGGCCGGAGCGGCGTTCGTGGCGGCCACCCCCGACCTGTTCGTCTGGGTCAGCAGGCAGCGGGGCCTGGCCCCCGACGGCCGGTCCAAGTCGTTCTCGGCCGACGCCGACGGCATGGGCATCTCCGAGGGCGCGGGCATGGTGGTGCTGGAGCGCCTGTCGGACGCCCGGAGGAACGGACACCCGGTGCTGGCCGTGGTGCGCGGCTCCGCGGTGAACCAGGACGGCGCGTCCAACGGTCTGACCGCGCCCAACGGCCCCTCGCAGCAGCGGGTCATCCGGGCCGCCCTGGCCAGCGCCCAGCTGTCCACCGCCGATGTGGACGTGGTCGAGGCGCACGGCTCGGGAACGGTGCTCGGCGACCCGATCGAGGCACAGGCGGTGATCGCCACCTACGGCCAGGACCGGCCGGAGGGACAGCCGCTGTGGCTGGGGTCGGTGAAGTCCAACATCGGACACCCCCAGGCAGCGGCCGGCATCGGCGGACTGATCAAGATGGTCCTCGCGCTGCAGCACAAGCAGCTGCCGCAGACGCTGCACGCGGACCAGCCCTCGCCGCACGTGGACTGGACGGCGGGCCAGGTACAACTGCTGACCGAGGCGAGGCCCTGGGAGACCGACGGCCGGCCGCGCCGGGCGGGCGTGTCCTCCTTCGGCGTCAGCGGCACCAACGCGCACATCATCCTCGAAGAGGCCCCCGAGCCCGCGGACGACGAGAGCGCCGCGGACACCGAGGGCGCCGGAGTGCCCGACGCAGCCCCCGCGGCCCTCGACGCCGGCGGAGCCTGCGCCTGGGTGGTGTCGGGACGGACGGCGGAGGGCCTGCGGGTGCAGGCGGCCCGCCTCGCCGAATACGCCGCGGCGCGCCCGGAGTTGAACCCGGCGGACGTCGCGTGGTCGCTGACGCAGACCCGCTCCGTGTTCGAGTACCGGGCCGTGGTGACCGGCAGCGGACGCGAGGAACTGGCGAAGGGCCTGGCCGCGGTGGCGGCCGGGGAGCCGGCGCCCGGCGTCGTCACCGGGACGGCCGCGGCCGCCGAGGCGAGCGAGGCGGTGTTCGTCTTCCCCGGCCAGGGCGCCCAATGGGCGGGAATGGGCCGGGAGTTGCTGGAGACCTCGCCCGTCTTCGCGGCCCGGATCGCCGAGTGCGAGCGGGCCCTGGAACCGTACGTGGACTGGTCCCTGGCCGATGTGCTGGCCGGAGCGGACGGCGCACCCGCCCTTGAGCGGGCCGATGTGGTCCAGCCCGCGCTGTGGGCGGTGCTGGTGTCGCTGGCCGCGGTGTGGGAGGCGGCCGGCGTCACGCCGGGCGCGGTGGTGGGCCACTCCCAGGGCGAGATCGCGGCGGCCACGGTCGCGGGGATCCTGTCCCTCGAGGACGCTGCCAAGGTCGTGGCGGTACGCAGCCGGGCGCTGTCCGGGCTGGGCACCGGCGGCGGGATGCTCTCCGTCGTGATGCCCGCGGCGGCCGTACGGGAACTGCTGGCCCCCTGGGGCGACCGGCTGTCCGTCGCGGCGGTCAACGGACCCGCCGCCACCGTGGTCTCCGGCGAGACCGAAGCGCTGGCGGAGTTCGGGGCCGAGCTCGCGGCCCGGCACGTCATGCGGTGGCCGATCCCGGTGACCGACTTCGTGGCGCACTCGGCCGGAGTGGAACGACTGGCCGGTGAACTGACCGAAAGCCTGGCGGGCATCGAGCCGGTAGCCGGCCGGATCCCGCTGTTCTCCACCGTGGAGTGCCGGTGGATGGACGGCACGGAGCTGGACCCCGGGTACTGGTTCGCCAACGTCCGCCACACGGTCCGCTTCGACGAGGCGATCCGGGAACTGGCAGCGGCCGGGAACCGTACCTTCATCGAGGTGTCCCCGCAGCCGGTGCTGACCACCGGGATCGCCGAGACGATCGAGGACATGGGCGCGGCCGGCGCCCCGGTGATCACGGGGACGCTGACCCGCGAGGACGGCGGCCCGCGGCGGCTGCTGACGGCGCTCGCCCAGGTGTACGTGGGCGGCACCACCGTCGACTGGCAGCAGGTGCTGCCCGCAGGACAGCGCACGGACCTGCCCACCTACGCCTTCCAGCACCAGCGGTACTGGCTCGGCGCGTCCCGCGTGAACACCCCGGCGGCCACCGGCGGGGACGGCGCGGCGACAAAGGCCGAGGCCCGCTTCTGGGCGGCGGTCGAGGGCGGGGACCTGCAACACCTGGCCGACACGCTGGCGGTGGACGGACAGCGGTCCTTCCACGAAGTGCTCCCCTCGCTCGCCACCTGGCGACGGCGCGAACGGGAGCGGGACGTCACGGGCAACTGGCGGTTCCGGGTGAACTGGGCTCCCCTCACCGACCCGGCCCCGGTCACTGTGTCCGGCACCTGGCTGGTGGCGGTCCCGGCCCACCGGACCGGCCGTACCCAGGAGTTGACCCAGGCCTGCATAAGGGCGCTCGCCGTCCGGGGCGCTCGTACCGAGGTCGTCGAGGTCGAGCCCGGTACGGCGCGGCGCGAGCAGCTGGCCGCCGAGATCACCCGGACCCTGCAGACCGGCGCCGAAGAGGGGACACCGGCGCGGGCGACCGCCGTGGTGTCGCTGCTGGCGCTGGACGAGGCGCCGACCGCGCAGTGGCCCGTGGTGCCCGGGGGAGTGCTCGGCACGCTGACCCTGCTGCAGGCACTGACCGACGCAGGGGTCACCGCGCCGCTGTGGATGCTCACCTCCGGGGCGATCGCCACCGGCCCCGGCGATGTGCTCAACCACCCGGTGCAGGCACAGACCTGGGGACTCGGCCGGGTCGTATCCCTGGAGCAGCCGGAACGCTGGGGCGGTCTGATCGACCTGCCCGCCGTGTTCGACGAACGCGCCGCGAGCCGTCTGTGCTCGGTGCTCGCCGGCTGCGACGAGGACGAGGTCGCGATCCGGCCCGCAGGAATCCTGGGCCGCCGTCTGACCCGGGCCCCGCAGCCGAAGGCGGGCCAGGACTGGACGCCGCGCGGCACCGTGCTGATCACCGGCGGGACCGGTGCGATCGGCGGCCACGTGGCCCGCTGGCTGGCCGGCCGCGGCGCGCAGCGGCTCGTCCTGGCCAGCCGGTCGGGACCCGCCGCCGACGGCGCCGTGGAACTGGCCGCGAGCCTGGCGGCCGCCGGGACCCACGTCGAGGTCAGCACCTGCGACAGCGCCCTGCGTCCCGACCTGTCCGCACTCATCGACCGCATCGCGGCCGACGGGCCGCCGCTGACCGCGGTCATGCACACCGCGGGCGTCCTCGACGACGGCGTGCTCGACCGGATGACCGCCGACCGGCTGGCCACGGCGCTCGCGGCCAAGGCCGCCGGCGCCGCCCACCTCGACGAACTCACCGCCGACCTCGACCTCGACGCGTTCGTGCTGTTCTCCTCGGCCGCGGCCACCTTCGGCGGCGCGGGCCAGGCCAACTACGCGGCGGCGAACGCGTTCCTGGACGCGCTGGCGGACAACCGGCGCTCCCGGGGCCTGACCGCGCTCTCGGTGGCCTGGGGCCCCTGGGCGGGCGACGGCGTGTCCCAGGCCAGCGACGCGGCCCGGCAGCGGCTGCGCCGCAACCGCTGGGAAGTCCTGATGGACCCGGACCTGGCGGTCAAGGCTCTGGGCGGGGCACTGACGGGCCCGGACACCGTACTGACGGTGATGGACCTCGACCTGCCCGCGCTGGCGGCCGCTCCCGGCCAGGCGGAGTTCCTGAACATCCCGCTGCTGCGCGACCTGCCGGACGTCCAGCAGCTCAAGGCGGCGCCGCGGGCGGAGACCAGCGGGCAGCCGGCCGAGGGCGAGCTGGCCCAGCGGCTGACCGGCCTGACGCGGGCGGAGCAGGACCGGATGCTCGTGGACACGGTCCGGGACGAGGCCGCCGCCGTGCTCGGCCACTCGAGCTCCGACGACGTCGAACCCGGCCGCGCCTTCAGCGAGATGGGCTTCGACTCGCTCACCTCGGTCGAGCTGCGGAACCGTATCGCCACGGTGACGGGCCTCGCGCTGCCCGCGACGCTGATGTTCGACTACCCCAATCCGACGGTGCTGGCCGACCACCTGCGGATGACACTGCTCGGTGCCCTGGCGGAGAACACGGCGGCCCCGGATGTCCCGGCCGCCGCGGCCGCCGACGGCGAGCCGATCGCCGTCGTGGCGATGAGCTGCCGCTTCCCCGGCGGGGTGAACACCCCCGAAGAACTCTGGGAGTTGCTGGCCGCGGGCGGCGAGGGAATCTCGGAATTCCCGCAGGACCGGGGATGGGACACAAAGGCCCTGTTCGACCCCGACCCCGCGCACGCCGGGACCACCTACTCGCGCCGGGGCGGGTTCCTCCACCAGGCGACCGAGTTCGACGCGGGGTTCTTCGGGATCAGCCCGCGCGAAGCGGTCGCGATGGACCCGCAGCAGCGGCTGCTGCTCGAACTGTCCTGGGAGGCCCTGGAGTCCACCGGCCTCGACCCGGCATCGCTGCGCGGCTCGCGCACCGGGGTCTTCGTCGGCGGGTACTCGTCCAACTACGCGCTGGCCAGCCTCCAGCTCGCAGACCAGGACGGCGCCGGGCAGGTCGAGGGCCACCTGGTGACCGGCAACGCGACGAGCATCATCTCCGGCCGTATCTCCTACGTGCTGGGCCTGGAGGCTCCGGCGGTGACGGTGGACACGGCGTGTTCGTCGTCGCTGGTGGCGCTGCACATGGCCGCTCAGGCACTGCGGTCGGGGGAGTGCTCGCTGGCGCTGGTCGGCGGTGTCTCGGTCATGGCGACGCCCTGGGAGATGGTGGGCTTCGCCCGGCAGCGCGGCCTGGCGGCCGACGGACGCTCCAAGGCGTTCTCGGCCTCCGCCGACGGCATGGGCGTGGGCGAGGGCGCCGGCATGATCGTCGTCGAGCGGCTGTCCGACGCCCTGCGCAACGGCCACCAGGTGCTCGCGGTCGTACGCGGCAGCGCGATCAACCAGGATGGTGCGTCCAACGGTCTGACGGCGCCCAACGGCCCGTCCCAGCAGCGCGTGATCCGCGCCGCCTTGGCCAGCGCCCAGCTGTCGGCCAGCGATGTGGACGTGGTGGAGGCGCACGGTACGGGAACGCCACTGGGCGACCCGATCGAGGCGCAGGCACTGCTGGCCACGTACGGCCAGGAGCGCGCCGGGGAACGGCCGTTGTGGCTGGGCTCGGTGAAGTCCAACATCGGACACACCCAGGCCGCGGCCGGCATGGCCGGAGTCATCAAGATGGTGCTGGCGATGCAGCACGGCGAACTGCCGAAGACGCTGCACGTGGAGGAGCCCTCGCCGCACGTGGACTGGTCGGCCGGTGAGGTGCAGTTGCTGGCCGAGTCGGTGCCGTGGCCCGCCGGGGACCGTCCGCGCCGCGCCGGTGTGTCGGCGTTCGGTATCAGCGGCACCAACGCTCACGTCATCGTGGAGGAGGCCCCTGCTCCTGCCGAGGCTCCCGCTGAGGGCGAGGGGGCCGGTGCGCCGGAGACCAC
>NZ_JBSIBZ010000016.1:0-124294 GCF_058245575.1 Streptomyces sp. UF-297
GGTCGGCGGGGGCGGAGCCGGGGCGCTCGGCGGCGGGCCTGCCGCCCGCCAGCCGGCGGGCCCAGGCGCCCAGGCCGCCGCGCCTGCCGCCCTTGCGGGGCGCCGCGCCGGAGCTCAAGTCCTGCTGTCCGCCGTGGGTTTCGTCGTCCGTGGCGGGGGCGTACGGGGCCGGTGCCCCGGGGGCCGGGGCGTCGGAGGGCTCGGCGGCGGACCTGTCGGGGAAGCCGGGGCCGAGGTCGGCGGTGGAGGTGCCGCGCACGGGGGTGCCGCGGCGGGCGGAGGAGGCCCAGGCGGGCGGGGCCTCGGCGGGGGCGGCGCTGCCGCAGGAGCCGGGCGCAGGGCCGTCCATCGGGGCCGCAGGGCCCGAGAAGCCTTGGTGGACGGGCCACTCGGCGGGGGCGGCGGGCTCGCTGTGGAGATCCTCCCGGGGCGCCGCGCCCGCCCCTGCACCGGCCGCTTCGGCGGGCGCGGGCTGCGGGGCCCGCTCCGGCTGGGCGGCGGACTGCGGGGTGTACGGGCCGGTGGCGTGGGCGGTGGGCTGCGCGGACGCGGAGCGGGCACCGGCCGTGGCATGGGCGCCGGGCGCGGCGGGGGCCGGGATGCGCCCTTCGGCCGCGGCCGGACGGCCGGGAGCGTCGTACGCGGGAGGGGTGCCACCGGAGGCATGGGCGCCGGAGGCATGCCCGCCGGGGGCGGTGTCGTGGGTGGCGGGGCGTATTCCGGGGACGCCGGGGGCGGAGGCGGGGGAGACGCGCAGATGGCCCTCGCCGTCGGGGGTGGACTCAAGACAGGGGTCGGGCGCGGTGGGGGAGGGGTGCAGGCGCAGCGCGGACTCGCCGATGCGCAGCAGGGTGCCGGGCCGCATGGGGGCGGGGACCTCGTCGACCTCGGTGCCGTCCAGGACCGTGCCGTTGGTCGAGCGGAGGTCGGCGACCGTTATCGAGCCGTCCTGCTCGACGGTGACCGCGCAGTGCAGCCGGGAGACGTCCGGGTCGTCCAGCGGGACGTCCGCGTCCGCCGAGCGCCCGATGCGGATCTGGCCGCCGTGCAGGAGGTGGACGCCGCCCGCGTCGGGCCCCGAGACCACCTGGAGGCGGGTCGTGCCCTGCGGGGGCAGGCCGTGGGCGGGGGCGGGGCCCGGTCCGTGCAGGGACAGCACCGCGCCGTCGATCAGCGGTGGTTCGCCGATGGCCGCGCGCTGGGTGTCCAGCCGCTCCGACCCGGCGTACAGCACGACGGGGCCGCTGGTGCCGCCCGGGGCCGCGCCGCCCGAGGTGCTGCTGCCGGTGCTGCTGGTGGCGCCGACATCCGCACCGGAGCCGGCCACGGCCGCCGCGAGGCTGCTGGCGACCGCAGCCAGGGCCGTCCCGGCCGGGGCCGTGACGAGCACGTCGCACGCGCGTGTGGAGTGGCCGCTGCGCGGCCCGAGGACGGTCAGCCGGATCTGCATCGCCGTCAACGGTCCCTTCTGCCCGGGGAGTTCGGCAGGGGTTCCGTTTCGCCCCCCACCGCAGCCGAGCACGTCGGCACGTACAAGTCCCTAGTCCCACGTCGCGACGGAGACCTGCCACCCCACCGCTTCCGTGCTGGATGCATCCTCGCACCTGCCACTGACAACGCGCCCGGCGACCGTCACTCAATGATCTTGATTGGTCGACTGAGGATGCAAAAGTGCCTGCTTGAGACATGCAAACGGCCTGTTTTCGATCATTGGCGATGTGTGCGCGGATGTGAGTGCAGGGGAGCAAGGGGGAAAAGTGAGAAAGGAGGCAGTCAACCGGGCCGGAAGCGGTCTGCGTCAAGCGGTGGCCAACGATCGGCAACCATCTGTCCGGAACGCGCGTCTTCCACTCAAGCCCCGCCCGTTGTGCCCGGCCGGTAGCTCTATCGGCGGCACTACAGTGGGGCGGACGGGCGGACACCGCCCCGGGGGGCTGGACAGCGCAGGAACCACGATCAGGGAGCGCATGACGTGCGGCCGGTAGGCAGCAAGTACCTGCTCGAGGAGCCGCTCGGACGCGGCGCCACGGGCACCGTCTGGCGTGCCCGCCAGCGAGAGACCGCGGGTGCCGAGGCCGCCGTCGCGGGAGAGCCCGGCGAGACGGTCGCGATCAAGGTGCTCAAGGAGGAACTGGCGCACGACGCGGACGTGGTGATGCGCTTTCTGCGCGAGCGCTCCGTCCTGCTGCGCCTGACCCACCCCAACATCGTCCGCACCCGCGACCTGGTCGTCGAGGGCGATCTGCTCGCGCTGGTCATGGACCTGGTCGACGGCCCTGACCTGCACCGCTACCTGCGCGACAACGGCCCCTTCTCGCCGGTCGCCGCCTCCTTGCTGACCGCCCAGATCGCCGACGCGCTGGCCGCCAGCCACGCCGACGGCGTGGTGCACCGCGACCTCAAGCCCGCCAACGTCCTGCTCGCCGGCTCGGACGGCGAGGGTGAGATGCACCCGATGCTGACCGACTTCGGCATCGCCCGCCTCGCGGACTCCCCGGGCCTGACCCGCACCCACGAGTTCGTCGGCACCCCCGCCTATGTGGCGCCGGAGTCCGCCGAGGGCCGTCCGCAGACCTCCGCCGTGGACATCTACGGCGCCGGAATCCTGCTGTACGAGCTGGTCACCGGGCGTCCGCCGTTCGCCGGCGCGACCGCCCTGGAGGTGCTGCACCGCCACCTGAGCGAGGAGCCGCGCCGCCCCAGCACCGTCCCCGAACCGCTGTGGACGGTCATCGAGCGCTGTCTGCGCAAGAAGCCCGAGGAGCGGCCCAGCGCCGAGAACCTCGCCCGCGCGCTGCGTACCGTCGCGGCGGGCGTCGGGGTGCACGCCACCCCCGCCCAGGCCGAGGCCGCGCTCGGCGTCGCCGCGCTGCTCGCGCCCGACCCGGCCCCCGCGCCGGTCCCCGGCTCCGGCGGCGGTGGCCTGGGCAGCGGCACCGGTGACGCCGACCCCACCCAGGTGCTGCCCTCCAACGCCGGTTCCTACGACCCGGCCGCGCCCACCAGCGTGCTGCCCACCAGCGGGCAGGGCGGCCCCGACGCCGACCCGACCCAGGTGATGCAGCACGGCTCCGGCCCCGGCGGCCAGGGCTACGGGTCCGGCCAGGGCGGCCCCGACCCGACGCGCGCGATGCCGCCCGTACTCCCGGGCCCGCCCGCCGGCGCGCCCCAGGAGCCGGACGGCCCGCACCCCTGGGAGTCCCAGCTGCGGGCCGCCCGCGACCGCAACGAGCAGACGCAGATGCAGTACCTGGAGCCCGGCCAGGACCCGCTGCGCCGCCGCCCCCAGCGCCGCCCGGCCCCCCAGCAGCCGCCGCAGCAGGCGCCCCAGCAGCCTCCGTACCAGCAACAGCAGCGCCCGCAGCAGCAGCTCTACCGCCAGCAGCAGGCCCCGGCGCCCTACGCCGCCCCGCCGCAGGCGCAGCAGCGCCCGCAGCAGCCGCCGCCGCAGCGCTACGAGCCGCAGCGCCCGCCGGCGCCGGAGCCGCGGCCCCGCCGGGAGCCCCGCGAGCCGCGGCGGCGCAGCCCCAACCGCATGCGCATCCCCGGTCTGGGCTGCCTCAAGGGCTGCCTGTTCATGATCGTGCTGCTGGTCGTGGGCGCCTGGCTGATCTGGGAGTTGACGCCGCTGCAGGACTGGGTGGCGGACGGCCGCAGCTTCTGGAACCAGATCGGCCAGTGGATCTCCGACGTCAAGGACTGGGTCTCCAGCCTGGGCGGACCGTAGCCGCGGATATGGCATCCCGGGGTACGGAGCACCCGCTCCACGCCCCGGGCGGGCGTCTTTCGAAGGGACCCGCGCCACGCGACTGTGGAGATTTGTCGACACCTGAAGGGTGTTTTCCGCCGCAGAAGCGACCGTTGGCGCCGTCCGGGGCACCCAAGCCCCCGCCGCCCGCGTAGTTTTGTCGCCAACACCGGACCCTGAGGCGCTTGCCCGAGCGCACCGGGGCCGGGCACCTGTTGGACAAGACCCGTCGGAGCAGTCTTGGCACGGAAGATCGGCAGCCGGTACACCGCCCACCAGATCCTGGGGCGCGGCAGCGCCGGCACGGTGTGGCTGGGCGAGGGCCCCGAGGGGGCCGTGGCCATCAAGCTGCTGCGCGAGGACCTCGCCTCCGACCAGGAGCTGGTGGGCCGCTTCGTGCAGGAGCGCACCGCGCTGCTCAGCCTGGACCACCCCCGGGTGGTCGGCGTGCGCGACCTCGTCGTGGACGGCAACGACCTCGCGCTGGTGATGGACCTCGTACGGGGGACGGACCTGCGCACCCGCCTGGACCGCGAGCGCCGCCTCGCCCCCGAGGCGGCCGTCGCCATCACCGCCGACGTCGCCGACGCGCTCTCCGCCGCGCACGCCGCCGGGATCGTGCACCGCGACGTCAAGCCCGAGAACGTCCTCCTGGACATGCAGGGCCCGCTCGGCCCGGCCGGCGCGCACCCGGCCCTGCTGACCGACTTCGGCATCGCGCGCCTGGTCGACTCCCCGCGCCGCACCCGCTCCACCAAGGTCATCGGCACCCCCGACTACCTCGCCCCCGAAATCATCGAGGGCCTGCCGCCGCGCGCCTCCGTGGACGTCTACGCCCTGGCGACCGTCCTGTACGAGCTGCTCGCCGGCTTCACGCCCTTCGGCGGCGGCCACCCCGGCGCCGTACTGCGCCGCCATGTCACCGAGACCGTCGCCCCGCTGCCCGGCATCCCCGACGAGCTGTGGCAGCTGCTCCTGCAGTGCCTGGCCAAGGCGCCCGCCTCCCGGCTGCGCGCCCCCGAGCTGGCCGCCCGGCTGCGGGAGATGCTGCCCGGCCTGGCCGGGGTTCCGCCGCTGGACATCGACGAGCCGGACGACGAGGAGGCCGACGCCGAGGCCGCGGGCGAGAGCCCGGCCTCCGCGGGCGCCTCCGGCCCGTACGAGGAGACCCTCTACCCGCCGGTGGCCCCCGGCGAGGCCCGGCCGCGCGGCGCCGTCCCGCTGGTGCACGGCGCGGTGCCGGACTCCAACCGCGAGACGCACACCAGCATGCGCGTCCCCGGCCCCGACGAGCTGGCGGGCGGCGCGCACGGCACCGCCCGCTCCCCGCGGATGGCGGGCGAGCGCAGGGCGGGCTCGGCGCGCAGCCGCGACGCGGTGCGGCGCCGCCGCATCAAGCTCGGCGCTGCCGCCGCCGCGGTCCTCGTCGCCGCGGGCGTGGGCGGCTGGCTGGCCGTCGGCGGCGGCGAGGACAAGCCGGACTCCCGGCCCGGCGTGCACCAGCCGGAGCGGCGCACGCCCTGACCCGCCCGGTGCGCCGGGCGCGTACGGCCCCGCCGGACGCGCCGCGGCCGGGCGGAACGGGGGCCGCTCGCAGGTACGGGACATGGAGGCGGCGGCAGCCGTTAGGCTGGGTGCGTGGCAGTCGTCGATGTATCCGAAGAGCTGAAGTCCCTCTCCTCGACCATGGGGTCGATCGAGGCCGTCCTGGACCTCGACAAGATGAGGGCCGATATCGCCGTGCTCGAGGAGCAGGCCGCGGCGCCGTCCCTGTGGGACGACCCGGAGAACGCGCAGAAGATCACCAGCCAGCTGTCCTACCTCCAGGGCCAGCTGCGCAGGGCCGAGGAGCTGCGCGGCCGGGTCGACGACGTCGAGGTGCTCTTCGAGCTGGCCGAGGCCGAGGACGACGAGGACGCGCGCGGCGAGGCCGAGGCCGAGCTGGCCGCCGTCCGCAAGGCGGTGGACGAGCTGGAGGTCCGCACCCTGCTGTCCGGCGAGTACGACTCCCGCGAGGCGCTGGTCAACATCCGCGCGGAGGCCGGCGGCGTGGACGCCGCCGACTTCGCCGAGAAGCTGCAGCGCATGTACCTGCGCTGGGCCGAGCGCCACGGCTACAAGACCGAGGTGTACGAGACCTCCTACGCGGAAGAGGCCGGCATCAAGTCGACCACCTTCGCCGTGCAGGTCCCCTACGCCTACGGCACGCTCTCGGTGGAGCAGGGCACGCACCGCCTCGTGCGCATCTCGCCGTTCGACAACCAGGGCCGCCGCCAGACCTCCTTCGCGGGTGTCGAGGTGCTGCCGGTGGTCGAGACGACCGACCACATCGAGATCGACGAATCGGATCTGCGGGTGGACGTGTACCGCTCCTCCGGCCCCGGCGGCCAGGGCGTGAACACCACCGACTCCGCGGTGCGCCTGACGCACATCCCGACCGGCATCGTCGTCTCCTGCCAGAACGAGCGCTCGCAGATCCAGAACAAGGCGACCGCGATGAACGTCCTCCAGGCCAAGCTCTTGGAGCGCCGCCGCCAGGAGGAGCAGGCCAAGATGGACGCGCTCAAGGGCGACGGCGGCAATTCCTGGGGCAACCAGATGCGCTCGTACGTCCTGCACCCGTACCAGATGGTCAAGGACCTGCGCACCGAGCACGAGGTCGGCAACCCGCAGGCCGTGCTGGACGGCGACATCGACGGCTTCCTGGAGGCCGGAATCCGCTGGCGCAAGCAGCAGGAGAAGTAACCGGCGCAGCGGACGGCGGGATTTTCCTGGTCCCTCTGCATACCGTGAAAACAACTGCCGCTTTTTGAGCGGCAGTTGTTTTTTCGTGTGGAGGTTTGGTCACAGTCATACGTCCATGCACCCAGCAATTCATGCCAATTCGGTCATCACCCCTTTAAACGACCTTGACGTTGGTGTGAGAACTGGGAAGGGTGGGGCGCGGCATGCGTATGTCTGGGGCGCGTGTGAACGGGGAGATGTGTGAACTGCCCGCCCGGCGGGGCTGCGTACGCGCACACCCGCTCCGGCCGCGGCCCCGTACAGCGATGCTCCATTGACGAGTACAGCTACTGGGGGTAGCAGGCACATGACGAAGAAGACTCGGCTGCGCGTAGCGCGTGTCGCGGCCGCCGCGGTCATCGCGGCCGGTGCGTCGCTGACGGCGGCGGGCGCGGCCTCCGCGGTCGGTACGGACGCGGAGCAGACCACCACGAAGGGCGGCGGCGGCTTCCTCGGCGGCATCGGCCTCTTCGGTGGCGGCGACAGCGACGGCGGCACCAGCGGTGGCGAGGAGAACGGCGGCACCACCGGCGGCTCGGAGACCATAGGCGGCGTGTCCTCCGGCTCCACCGGCGGCGAGGAGACCACCGGCGGTACGAGCACGACCGGCGGCAGCACCACCGGTGGCGAGCCGACCACGGGCGGCACCACCACCAGCGGCGGCACCACCACCACGGGCGGCAGCACCACCGGTGGCGAGCCCACCACCGGCGGCACCACGACCGGCGGCGGCAACGGTGGCACCACCGGCGGCTCCTCGAACGGCGGCAACTCCGGTGGCAACACCGGCGGCAGCACCACCGGTGGCGGCAACTCGGGCGGCAGCACCACCGGCGGCGGCAACTCGGGCGGCAACTCCGGTGGCAGCACCGGCGGCTCCACGAGCGGCGGCAACACCGGTGGCAGCACCGGCGGCTCCACGGGCGGCAACTCCGGCGGTTCCACCGGCGGCGACAACGGTGGCAACAACACCGGCGGCACCTCCGGCGGCAGCCACAGCGGCGGCGGCAACGCCGGTGGCCTGACCACCGGTGGCTCCGGCGACGGCACCGGCACCGGTACGGACAACGCCGGCAGCAAGCCGATCGAGCAGCCGGGCCAGTCCAAGGAGCAGATCGCCAACACTCCGGGCCAGGCCAAGCAGCAGACCCAGCAGCAGGCCAAGGGCGGCGAGCTGGCCGAGACCGGTGCCTCCGGCACCACCTTCCTGCTGATCGGCGCCGCCACGATGATCGCGGGCGGCGTCGGCTTCCGCATGATGCCGCGCCTGATCAAGGGCGGCGGTGGCGGCGCGGCCGCTGCCTGATCCACCACCTGACGCGAGCCGATCGCGGCAGACCAGGGGCCCGGAGCGCACCAGCGCTCCGGGCCCCTGGGCCGTAAAGGCGCGGAAGGACGGAATGGCGGAAGAGCAAAAGAGCGAAACGTCAGGGTGTCCGGGGCGCCACGGTCGGTGACCTCAGGGCTGCCCGGCGGGCGCTACGCGGCCTGGTGCACCAGCAGGGCCACCGCGATGAGCGCCACCAGCAGCGCCACCAGCATCGCGGGCGTCAGCTGGGCGAAGATGCCGCCTGCCTGGTGCTGCAGCCGCTCCCTGCTGGCCCGGCACACCGGGCAGCGGCCCTCGTTCACAGGGGCCGCGCAGTTGGCGCACACCAGTCGGTCGTACGTCATGCGACCTCCTTCTCACAAGCGCCAACGCACCGGAACGCGCATTGGTTCCCTCTACCACTGTGCCAGCTCCGCGACCGATCGGCGCGCCCCACCGTTCAGCCGCCGTTCCACGGCCGGAATGTGCTCGGTTTGTCCCCGTAGATGCCGTGAATAAACGCACCAACACCTCACGGCGACTGCGCCGCCACGCGTGGTTCGCGTATGGTCACGCACACCGACGGGAGCCGCAACTCGGCAGCCCGTATCCCCTACCCAGGTCGACCGTGGTGCATCTGTGATCCGATTCGACAACGTCTCCAAGACCTACCCGAAGCAGAACCGCCCCGCTCTGCGAGACGTCTCGCTGGAGATCGAACGCGGTGAGTTCGTCTTCCTGGTGGGTTCCTCGGGCTCCGGCAAGTCCACCTTCCTGCGCCTGCTCCTGCGCGAGGAGCGCGCCTCCCACGGCGCGGTGCACGTACTGGGGAAGGACCTCGCGAAGCTGTCCAACTGGAAGGTCCCGCACATGCGGCGCCAGGTGGGCACGGTCTTCCAGGACTTCCGGCTGCTCCCCAACAAGACGGTCGGGCAGAACGTCGCCTTCGCGCTGGAGGTCATCGGCAAGCCGCGCGGGCAGATCCGCAAGACCGTCCCCGAGGTCCTGGACCTGGTGGGTCTGGGCGGCAAGGAGGACCGTATGCCGGGCGAGTTGTCCGGCGGCGAGCAGCAGCGCGTGGCCATCGCCCGGGCGTTCGTCAACCGCCCGATGCTGCTGATCGCGGACGAGCCGACGGGCAACCTCGACCCGCAGACCTCCGTCGGCATCATGAAGCTGCTGGACCGGATCAACCGGACCGGTACGACGGTGGTCATGGCCACCCACGACCAGCAGATCGTCGACCAGATGCGCAAGCGGGTCATGGAACTAGAAAAGGGCCGGCTCGTACGCGACCAGTCGCGCGGCGTCTACGGCTACCAGCACTGAAAGGACGCCATGCGCGCCCAGTTCGTCCTGTCGGAGATCGGCGTCGGTCTCCGCCGAAACCTCACGATGACCTTCGCCGTCATCGTCTCCGTGGCCCTCTCGCTCGGCCTGTTCGGCGCCTCGCTGCTGATGCGCGACCAGGTCAGCAACATGAAGGGCTACTGGTACGACAAGGTCAACGTCTCCATCTTCTTCTGCAACAAGAACGACGCGGGAAACGGCACCAACTGTGCCAAGGGCGCCGCCACCGAGCAGCAGAAGAAGGACATCAAGGCCGAGCTGGACCGGCTGCCGCTCGTGGAGAGCGTGCAGTACGAGTCCAGTGACCAGGCGTACAAGCACTACAAGGAGCAGTTCGGCGACACCCCGGTCGCCGGGCTCGTGACCCCCGACCAACTCCCGGAGTCCTTCCGGGTCAAGCTCAAGAACCCGACCAAGTTCCAGGTGATCAAGTCGGCGTTCGGCGAGCGGCCCGGAGTCCAGGAGGTGCAGGACCAACGGGACACCGTCGAGCCGCTGTTCAACCTCCTCAACGGCATGAACATCGCCGCGCTGTGCGTGATGGGGCTGATGCTGATCGTTGCGCTGCTCTTGATCGTCAACACCGTACGGGTGTCGGCGTTCAGCCGAAGGCGCGAGACGGGGATCATGCGGCTGGTGGGAGCGTCCAGCTTCTACATCCAGATGCCGTTCATCCTGGAGGCAGCGATCGCGGGCCTGATCGGCGCGGTGTTCGCCTGCGTCCTGATCGTCGGCGGCAAGTACGTCCTGGTCAACAACTGGCTCGCGGCGAAGATCCAGGTGATCAACTTCATTGGCTGGGATTCGGTGGTCGCGGTGCTTCCGCTGGTGCTGCTGATCGGTCTGTTGATGCCGGCGCTCGCCGCGTTCTTCGCGCTGCGCAAGTACCTCAAGGTGTGAGGTATGCCAAGGGCGCCGTACGGTCAACTCACCGTACGGCGCTTCTTTCTGGCCTAGACTCACCGGCATGTCGGGCCCGTGGTTGTTCGTCCGGCCGCGCCGCATCCGCCGCGGGGCGGCCCTGACGCTGGTCTTCGCGAGCGTGCTGGCCACCGGTGCCGCAACGGGCACCTGGGAGGCGGAGCAGGAGCAGGGCACCGCGGGCCGGCGCATAGCGGCCCGTACGGTCGCCGAGGCCCGCGCGGAGGTCAGGGCCAGGGGCGGCGCACCGGCCCCCGCCGACCGCGCCGCCGTCGAAGCGGCCGCCGACCAGGCCATCCAGGACGGCAAGTCCGGCTCCCAAGCGGCGGCCGAGGTCGTCAGCCGCAGCGGCGACCGCTGGTCCACGGTCTACACCGCCCGCGAGTACGAGGGCTTCCAGCGGGAGCTGGACGGCGAGTACGTCGGCGTCGGCCTGTGGGTGCGGCGCGGCGCCGACGGCCGGGTGGAGGTCGCCCGGGTGCAGCCCGGCAGCCCCGCGGCGCGGTCCGGCATCCGGGCCGGCGACGGGCTGCGGAGCATCGACGGCAAGGCGGCGCAGGGCAGCCCGGTCACCGAGATCGTCTCCCGGCTGCGCGGCGACGCGCGCGGCCCCGCGGCGCGCGGCGCCCGGGCCGGCAGCCCGGTGGACCTCGGCCTGGAGCGCGGGAAGCGCACGTGGACGGCCACGCTGCACCGCGCCCGGCTCAGAACGGAGAACGTCACCGTCGACCGCCCCGAGGGCGAGCGCGGGCTGACCCGGATCAAGATCGACGCCTTCGCCAAGGGCACGGGCCACGAGGTCCGCAGGGCGGTGCGCGACGCCGCCCGCGCGGGCGCCCGCTCCGGCTCCTACAGCGGCGTACTCCTCGATCTGCGCGGCAACACCGGCGGCCTGGTCACCGAGGCCGTCAGCGCCGCCTCCGCCTTCCTGGACGGCGGGCTGGTGGCCACGTACGACATCCACGGCAGCCAGCGCGCCCTGTACGCCGAGGACGGCGGCAACACCCAGATCCCGCTGGTCGTCCTCGTCGACGGCGGCACGATGAGCGCCGCCGAGCTGCTGGCCGGCGCGCTCCAGGACCGCGGCCGTGCGGTGCTGGTCGGCTCGCAGACCTTCGGCAAGGGCTCGGTGCAGATGCCCAGCGAGCTGCCGGACGGCTCGGTCGCCGAACTCACCGTCGGCCACTACCGCACCCCCTCGGGCCGGGGCGTGGACGGCCGGGGCATCACCCCCGACCTCGTCGCCGAGGACGGCGCCGAGGGGCGGGCCCGCACAGTATTGAGTGGCCTCGGGGGCGGGGCGTAGTGCGAAAATGTCGGCACTATGGCTAAGGCGAACGCGAACACCAAGGCGAAGAAGAAGGCCGAGGAGGCCGGGCGCAAGCTCATTGCGCAGCAC
Organism: Streptomyces sp. UF-297; assembly: GCF_058245575.1. Taxonomy (NCBI): domain Bacteria; kingdom Bacillati; phylum Actinomycetota; class Actinomycetes; order Kitasatosporales; family Streptomycetaceae; genus Streptomyces; species Streptomyces sp. UF-297. The sequence continues at coordinate 11,512 of NZ_JBSIBZ010000016.1, forward strand.
AAGAAGGCACGGCACGACTACCTCATCCTGGACACCTACGAGTGCGGTCTGGTGCTCAGCGGCACCGAGGTGAAGTCCCTGCGGCAGGGGCGGGCGTCCCTGGTGGACGGCTTCGTCCAGATCGACGGCGGCGAGGCGTGGCTGCACAACGTGCACATCCCCGAGTACGCCCAGGGGACCTGGACCAACCACGCCGCGCGCCGCAAGCGCAAGCTGCTGCTGCACCGCGAGGAGATCGACAAGCTGGCGTCCAAGACGCAGGAGACGGGTCACACGATCGTGCCGTTGTCCCTGTACTTCCTCAAGGGCCGGGCCAAGGTCGAGATCGCGCTGGCCAAGGGCAAGAAGGAGTACGACAAGCGGCAGACGCTGCGTGAGCAGCAGGACCGGCGCGAGGCGGACCGGGCGATCTCGGCGGCCCGGCGGCGTCAGCGGGGGCAGTGAGGGCGCTGCGGCTCCCACCGGCCAGGAATACGCTGGCACCGTCGCGCGTTGGTCACGTACGATGGCTACTGCACCTCACAGCGGGTGCGCGCTTTGAAAACACAACATGGGGATGATCGGTTTCGACAGCGGATGTCGAGGCAGGGGAAGCGAGCCGAGGAAGCGGCAATGATCTCGTTAACCACGTGTCGCAAAAAAATAATCGCCAACACCAAGCGCGATTCCTTCGCCCTCGCTGCCTAAGTAGCGACCTGCGAAGTGTCAGCCCGGGGGTGTTCCCGACCCGGATCCTGGCATCAGCTAGGGAACTAAACCACCAGGTTCGGCCACGGGGCCTGGTGGGAAATCAAACAGTGGCTGGGCCCGTCGGCGGCTTGTCCGTGTGACTGCCGGGGCCGAGAAAAGCACAGCGGACTGCGCTCGGAGAAGCCCTGTTTCCGCACCGTTGGACGCGGGTTCGATTCCCGCCATCTCCACGAGACGAGTGGGTGCTTTCTGCTCGCGAACTGCGCGAGCAGATCCCGTCTCGTCGGGTTTCTGGGGGGCATGCCCCCCAGACCCCCTCATCCCATGTGAGAGAAAGCCCCCCGGCTTGCGACACCGTCGCCGGTCGGGGGGGCTTTTTCGTGCCTGCGGACGGCCGGGCTGTCCGGGTGCCCGTCAGGCGCGGCGGCGCGGTGGCGGCAGGGCGGCCAGGAGGGAGAGGGCCGGGGCGGGGGCGGAGGGAGGCGGGTCGGCGGGGGCCGGGGCGGGGGTACGGCGGCAGACCAGGGCGTCGGGGTCGCCGGGGGGCGGCTGGAGGGTGTAGCCGTCGGGGCAGGGAGCGCCCGGTGCGCCCGGGGCTCCCTTGTCGCCCTGGGGGCCCTGAGGTCCTTGGGCGCCGGCCGGGCCCTGGGGCCCTTCGGGGCCCGCGGGGCCGGCCGGGCCCGGTGCGCCGTCCGTGCCGTTGGCGCCGTCGCGGCCGCTCAGGCCGTCCTTGCCCGGTGCGCCCGGTTCGCCCGTCGGGCCGGGGGAGCCGGGGGCGCCCGACGGCCCCGGTTCGCCCGGCTCGCCGCGCTCGCCCGCCGACCCCTGGGACCCCGTACCGCCCCTGGCTCCCCGCTCGCCGCTCTCGCCGGGCTTTCCGTCGGCGCCCGGCAGGCCCGGCACCGCGGTGGGCACCTCCACCCGGGCCAGGAGGTCGTCGATGGCCTCGGAGGGGTCGGGCGCGGCGGGCGTGGCGCCCTGGGAGGTGACCTGGGCGCGCAGCGTACGGACGTCGCGGGCGAGGGTGGACAGGGCCTCGCCGCGGCGGTCGGCCTCTATGGCGAACTGGTCGGCGCGGCGGTCACCGGCGTCGATACGGGCCCACAGGATCACGGCGATGCCACAGAGCGCGGTGAGCACACAGACGAGGAAGACGCTGCGCCAGCGGGCCGCCAGGAGCCGCTCGAGCCGGGTCATGGCGGTCCTCCCAGACGTTGGTTGTCCAGCCGCAGGCGCGCGATCTCCGATTGGTCCGCGCTGTGCAGGGCGCTCAACTCGGCCAGCTTGGAGTCGCGTTCGGCGATCTGGCGCTCCAGGCGGTCGCGCTCGGCCTGCAGCTTCTCGGTGAGGCTGGAGAATCCGGTCAGGGCGTTCTCGCCCCGCTTGCCGAGGTAGGCCACCACGGAGGCGCCCAGCACTCCTAAGCAGGCGAGGAAGGAGCCGAAGAGGGTGACGGTGGCATCCAACGTGACTGCCTCCTGCGGGCTCGGCCGTGCGGCGGCGACCTGGGTACTTCGCAGTGAGTAACGAGGCGTATGCCTAAAGGATGTGCCCGCGAGGGGTGAAATCCAGCCAACTCGGCTTATTGCGGCGCTAGTTGATCAAGGAGGAAGGCCCGGAGGTCGGCCAGCGGGAGATCGGGGGTCTCCAGCGCGGGGAAGTGGCCGCCGCGGTCGTGCTCGGTCCAGCGCGCGATGGCGTCCAGGCGCTCGGCGAGATGGCATACGGGCAAGAAGAGGTCGCCGGGGAAGACGGAGACGGCGGTGGGGGTGGTGGAGGGGGCGGTCATGGCCGCGAGGGCGGCGGGGGAGTGGTGGGTCTCGTCATACAGGCGGGCGGAGGAGGTGGCGGTGTTGGTGAGCCGGTACAGGGTCGCGGTGGTCAGCAGGCGGTCGCGGTCGACGTCGGACTGCGGGGCGTCGCCGCAGTCGGAGAAGGCAGTGAACTCCTCGGCTGTCCAGGCGAGCTGGCCGGCGGGGGAGTCGGCGCCAGCCGGGTTCGCGGACCGGGCCCGAGTAGCCGTAGCCGGGGAGGGTGGGGACGACCAGGTCGGAGCCGTCGGCGGCCAAAGGGCCGGTCAGGTCCAGGAATTCGGCGAAGGAGCTGGGCCAGCCGTTGAGGAGGACGAGGGGGAGGGGAGCGGGGGTGCGGGCGGCGGTGGCACGCAGGTGGACGAAGTGGACGGTGGTGCCGTCGATCTCGGTGGTGAACTGCGCCGGCGCGTTGAGCTCGGCCTCGGTGGCGGCGCCAGTCGTAGCCGTGCCGCCAGTGGGCGGCGAGGTCCTTGCGGTGGTCGAGCGGGACGCCCTGCTCCCAGCCCTCGCCGGGCGCCGCATCGGGCCGGCGCGTACGGTCCAGCCGCTGGTGCAGGTCCTCCAGCGCGGCGGAGGGCGTCTCGATACGGAACGGAGTGATGGCGGCAGGGGCGGAAGCAGGTGTCCGGTCGTGGGCCATGCGCCGACGAGAGGGGCGTACGGGCGCGGGGCGGGGGGGGGTCGTTTCGGCCAGGCCTCCACGGCGGCCCGGCGGCACGTCGGCGGCCGCGCCGGGCCGGACTTCGGGCGGGTGGTGAGGCGTCAACCTGCCCTCCTCGCCCGCCACTTGAGCTTCGGAGCCGCGGCGGTACGGCCCGTGGTGGCGACGACGGCCGCCAGCGCCGCCGCGGTCAGCGGGACCCCGTAGCCCGCGGTGGCGCCCAGGTGTTCCGCGCTCCAGCCGCCGAGGGCCGAGCCGGTCGCGATGCCGCCCAGGAGCGCGGTCACGGCCAGCGTCATGCCCTCGTTCAACTGGGCTGCGGGTGTGCGGTGCTGGACCAGGCGCATGCCGGTGACCATGGCAGGGGCGGTGGCCATTCCGGCCGGCAGCAGCGCGGCGGCCAGTACGGGCGGGCTGCCGGTGAGGAGCGCGGCGAGCAGCGGGAGGGACATCAGGGCCGCCATCGCCGTGACACAGCGGGCGAAGGGGTCCGGGCGGTCCGGGCCCGCCGGTGCGCGCAGCCCGTACAGCAGGCCCGCCGCGCAGGACCCGGCGGCCTGCAGCGCGAGCAGGCCGCCCGCCGCGGCGCGCACCCCGTGGCCGTCGGCGAAGGCGACCGTGACCACTTCCAGGGAGCCGAAGACCGCGCCGGTCAGCAGGAAGGTGAGCAGGAGGGGAGGGACGCCGGGCAGGCGGAGCGGGGAGCGGGTGCGGTGGGCGGTGCGCGGCGCCACGGGGGGCTCGGTGCGGCGCTGGGCCGCGAAGAGGAGTACCCCCGTCAGCAGCAGGACGACGCCCGCCGCCGTGCCCGCCTCCGGTGCGACGGCCGTGCACAAGAAGGCCGCCAGCACCGGGCCGAGCATGAAGCACGCCTCGTCCGCCGCCTGCTCGAAGGAGTTGGCGGTGTGCAGACAGCGGGCGTCGTCGCGGAAGAGGTGGGCCCAGCGGGCCCGGGACATGCCGCCGGTGTTGGGGGTGGTCGCGGTGCAGATGTAGGAGGCGAACAGGGTCCAGGCGGGGGCGTCGAAGCGTACGCACAGCAGCAGGGCGAGGGAGCCGAGGGCGGCGAGGGCGGTCGCGGGGACGGCGATCCGGGCCTGTCCGTAGCGGTCGATCAGCCGCGCCGTCCACGGCGCGAGGAGCGCGGTGGCCGCCAGACCGGTCGCGGTGACCGCGCCGGCCAGGGCGTACGAGCCGCGCGACGCGGCGATCATCAGCAGCGCGCTGATGCCGAACATGCCCATGGGCAGGCGGGCCAGCAGGTTGGCCGCGGTGAAGGCGCGGGTGCCGGGGACGGCGAAGAGACGGCCGTACGGGCCCCTGGGCGGGCGGACCCTGCGCACGGGCGGGGCGGTGACCGGCCGGGAGGCGAGGAAGAGGATCATGCATCTACGGTCGTGCCGGGGGGTGTTGGGCGTCCAACACCTGATCGGTGGCCATTGACGCATCTGTGTTGTCAATATGTGCGGGTGCCCCGCGACATCGAACCCCGGCTGCTCCGCGCCTTCGTCACCGCCGCCGACGAGCTCCACTTCACCCGCGCCGCCGCCCGGCTCTATGTCGCCCAGCAGGCGCTGAGCCGCGACATCCGGCGCCTGGAGCGGGAGTTGGGCGCCGATCTGTTCCTGCGGACCACCCGCCAGGTGTCCCTGACGCCGGACGGCGAGCGGCTGCTGCCGTACGCCCGGCGGGTGCTGGCGGCGCAGGACGCCCTGGCCGAGGCGGCGGCGGGAGGCGGGCGGCCGCTGCTGGTCGACGTCGGAGCGGCGGTCGGCACCGCCCACCGGGTGCTGCTGCGGGCCCGGCGCGAGGACGCCGCCACCGAGTTCGTGGCCCGCTTCCACAGCGGGCTGACCGGCGCCGCGCAGAGCATCCTCGCCGGGCGGCTGGACGTCTCCTTCGGCCGGCTGGCCGGGCTCGATCCGGCGGTACGGGCCTGCCTGGACCACCGTCCCGTACGGTACGAGCCCCTCGCCGTCCTGCTGCCCGACGACCACCCCCTGGCGGCGCTGCCCGAGGTGCCGCTGGCGTCCCTGGCGGGCGAGACACTCTACGCCGCGGCGGGCAACGCGCACACCGCGGAGTGGACCGATCTGGCCGAGCGGCTGTTCGCGGGGCGCGGCATCGGCGTCGCCGAGCCCTTTCCGGAGATCGAGGGGGACGCGGAGTTCGTCCGGGTGGTGCGCAAGCGGGGCTGGTCGGTGCTGGCGAGCGTGGAGTTCATCGAGGTGCCGGGGATGACGCTGCGGCCGCTGGTCGATCCGGTGCCGCTCTCGCCGGTGTCGATGGTCTGGCGCCGGGGCCTGCGCCACCCGGGGCTGGGCTCGCTGTGCGCGGCGGCCGGCGCGCTGGCGCGGGAGGAGGGCTGGCCGGCCCGCCCGCCGGGCGGGAGCTGGCTGCCGCGGGCCGATGCCGAGGTGATGCGGGCACCCGCCCAGTGATCCCCGCCACGCAAATGACCCCAGGCGTGCAGGCAACCCAACCGTCGTGAAGCTCATCTCCACTGGGGGACTGTGCGCCAAACGGACAGGAACCGCACAGGAACACCATAGGAACGATCAGGGGGAGTCGTGCGCAGACGTCCATTCATCGCGGTACTGCTGGCCGCGACCACGGTGACGACCATCGGCCTGACGGCCTGCGATTCGCCGCGGGTGGCCGCGCTCAACCCCGACTGCACGACCAAGGGCCTGAAATGGCAGGCCACCGTGCTGAAGAAGAAGCCGCGCACGCTGCAGCGGGACGCCAAGCTGACGGTCGTCAACAAGGGCGACTCGGCCTGTGTCTTCCGCGGGTACCCGGTCATGGAGGTACGGGTCGGCAAGGGGCCCGAGACCCGCGCGGTGGCCCGCCAGGGCGACCTGTCGCTCAATCTGAACCCGGGCAACCGGCTGACCTTCCCGCTGCGCTACCAGGACACCGAGAAGGGCCCCGACTCGCCCGCGTGCCTGGTCAGCAGCGAGGAGGCGATCGTCAAGGCGCCGCGTGACACCAAGAGCAAGACGGTGACGGTGCGCGACGAGTCCGGCAAGCGCAGCCGGATGGACGTCTGCGACGGCAAGATCAGCATCAGCCCGGCCAAGCGCACCTCGGAGTAGCCGCCCGCCGGGGCGCGTGCTCACCGCGCCCCGCACCGCCGGGTGAGAGCAAGGTTGCCTGACGGTCACCTGCCGCCACAGCGCGGAAACGCGCCCTGCCTAGCGTCGGTCCACAGGTCCCGGTTGCGGGATGCGGTACGGCCCGACACCTGGAGGCGCCATGACAGCCACGGCCCCGGCACGCGAGCGCAAAGGCGGCCGCTGGATCGAGCGGTGGGACCCGGAGGACGGGGACTTCTGGCGCCGAGAGGGCGCCCGCGTCGCCCGCCGCAACCTCGTGTACTCCGTGTTCAGCGAGCACATCGGCTTCTCGGTGTGGAGCCTGTGGTCGGTGATGGTGCTGTTCATGGGGCCCGAGTACGGCGTCGACGCGGCCGGGAAGTTCTTCCTGGTGGCACTGCCGACGCTGGTGGGCGGCGTGCTGAGGGTCCCGTACACCTTCGCCGTCGCGCGCTTCGGCGGGCGCAACTGGACGGTGATCAGCTCGCTGCTGCTGCTCGTGCCCACCCTCGCGGCGGCCCTCGTCATGCAACCGGGCACCCCCTATGCCGTGTTCGTGGCCGTCGCGGCGCTGACCGGCGTCGGCGGCGGGAACTTCGCCTCCTCCATGACCAACATCAACTCCTTCTACCCGCTGCGGGAGAAGGGCTGGGCGCTGGGCCTGAACGCGGGCGGCGGCAACCTCGGCGTCCCCGTCGTCCAGCTGCTGGGCCTGCTGGTCATCGGGACGGCGGGCGCCGCGCACCCCCGGATCGTGCTCGGCCTCTACATCCCGCTGGCCGTGCTCGCCGCGCTGCTGGCCGCGCTGCGCATGGACAACCTCGCCACCGCCGCCAACGACACCGGCGCGGTCAGGGAGGCGGTGCGCGATGTGCACACCTGGATCCTGTCGCTGCTCTACATCGGCACCTTCGGGTCCTTCATCGGCTACGGCTTCGCCTTCGGGCTGGTCCTCCAGCACCAGTACGCGCGCACCCCGCTCCAGGCGGCGGCGCTCACCTTCATCGGGCCGCTGCTGGGGTCGCTGGCCAGGCCGCTGGGCGGTCGGCTGGCGGACCGCCTGGGCGGCGCCCGGATCACCCTGGTCTGCTTCGCCGCGATGGCGGCGGCCACCGGCGTCGTCCTGCTGGCCTCGCTGCGGCACTCGCTCGCGCTGTTCGTGGCCGGATTCATCGCGCTGTTCGCGCTGACCGGGCTGGGCAACGGCGCCACGTACAAGATGATCCCCGGCGTCTTCCGGGCCAGGGCCGGGGCCAGGGGCCTGACGGGCGCGGCGGCGGACGCCCACGGGCGCAGGCTCTCCGGCGCGGCCATGGGGCTGATCGGCGCGGTGGGCGCGCTCGGCGGGCTGGGCGTCAACCTCGCCTTCCGGCAGTCCTTCGCCGCCCAGGGCTCGGGCACCTGGGCCTTCGTCTCCTTCCTCGCCTTCTACGCGGTGTGTGTCACGGTGACCTGGGCCGTATACCTGCGCGGGGCGGGCCGTACGGCGGCACCGGCCCCGGAGCGGGCGCCGCGCCCGGTGTACGCGAAGGTGTGAGCCGGGCACCGTAATGGCCGCGAAATACGCGGGAACCGTGATCGTCATGTGCCCTTGGCAGGCTCGGGACCCGGCAGGACCACTCGGGAACGCGGCGGAGCGGAACGGACCATGGACGCACAGCAGCAGGACACCGCGGCCCCCGTCGTGCGGCCGCTGGACGGATTCACCGTCGGGGTGACCGCGGCCCGCCGGGCCGAGGAGCTGGGCGCGCTGCTTCAGCGGCGCGGCGCCCAGGTCGTGCACGCGCCCGCGCTGCGCATCGTCCCGCTGCCGGACGACGCCGAACTCCTGGCCGCCACCGAGGACGTGATCGAGCGGGCGCCGGACATCGTGGTGGCGACCACGGCCATCGGCTTCCGCGGCTGGGTCGAGGCCGCCGACGGCTGGGGCCTGGGCGAGGCGCTGCTGGCCCGCCTGGGCGGCGCCGAACTGCTGGCCAGAGGGCCCAAGGTACGCGGCGCGATCCGGGCGGCCGGGCTGACCGAACGCTGGTCACCGGCCTCGGAGTCGATGGCGGAGGTGCTGGAGCGGCTGCTGGAGCGGGGTGTGCACGGCTGCCGGGTGGTGATCCAGCTGCACGGCGAGCCGCTGCCGGGCTTCGTGGAGTCGCTGCGCGCCGCGGGCGCCGAGGTGGTGGGCATCCCCGTCTACCGCTGGATGCCGCCGCAGGACATCGGCCCGGTGGACCGGCTGCTGGACGCGGCCCTGGCGCGCACCCTGGACGCGGTGACCTTCACCAGCGCGCCCGCCGCCGCCTCGCTCCTGAAGCGGGCCGAACAGCGGGGAATGGCGGGGGAATTGCTGGCGGCGCTGCGCCGCGACGTGCTCGCGGTGTGTGTGGGACCGGTCACCGCGCAGCCGCTGGAGGCGCGCGACGTGCCCACCCTGCAGCCCGAGCGCTTCCGGCTCGGCCCGCTCGTACAGCTGCTGTGCCGGGAGCTGCCGGCCCGCGCGCGGACGCTGCCGGTGGCCGGGCGGCAGGTGGAGATCCGCGGTCATGCCGCCCTGGTCGACGGCGCGTTGCGGCCCGTACCGCCGGCCGGGATGTCCCTGCTGCGCGCCCTGGCCCGCCGGCCCGGCTGGGTGGTCTCCCGCGGTGATCTGCTGCGGGCCCTGCCGGGGGCGGGCCGGGACGAGCACGCCGTCGAGACGGCGATGGCCCGGCTGCGGGTGGCGCTGGGGGCGCCGAAGCTGATCCAGACGGTCGTCAAACGGGGGTACCGGCTGGCGCTGGACCCGCGGGCCGACGCCAAGTACGCGGACGACCGGCCCTAGCTGACCTCGGGGCCCTATTCCGGGTTGTTGACCCGGATCTTGGACTGGCCGTGCGGACGGGTCTCCCAGTCCTCCATGAAGCGCGCCTGAAGGCCGTGCTTGCGGGCCAGCTGCAGCAGGGTCTCGGTGCGGTAGTAGAAGTCCTCGCGCAGCACCTGGTGCTCGGCGCCGTCGGTGCGGTCGAAGGTGAAGTCGAAGAAGCCGCCCGGCGCCAGGACGCGGCCGACGTTGGCCAGGCACTCGTCGATCACGGTGATCGGCGAGTGGGAGAAGACGCTGTGCGCGTGCACCACGTCGAAATGCTTCTCGGGCAGGAACTCCAGCTTCAGGTCCTGAGTGATCGTCAGGTGCGGGAGCTTGTCCTGGAGTTCGTAGGTGCTCAGGGTCTTCTTGGCGGCTATCAGGATGTCGGGGGAGATGTCGATCCCGTAGTAGTTGCCGCTGTCCAGGTGCGCGATGAAGCGCCAGCCGGCCCGCAGGTTGCCGCAGCCGATGTCCAGCATGCGGTGCTGCGGGGACAGGCCGTGCTCGCTCAGGTAGTCGAACTGCATCTTGCCCAGCGCCAGCCACCTCTCGTGGCTGCGGCTGCCGACGGCCGCCTCCGGGTTGCGGCCGGTGTCCGAGGCCATCACCGCGCGGTAGTAGTCCACGTGGTCGGGGTGCTTCAGGCGCAGCCAGGTGTCACGGGCGGTGCGCTTGAGGTACGGGGCGATACGGGCCGGATTCTGCGCCGCGTAACGGACCTTGTGGGTGAGGCTGGCGCGGTTCTTCAGGAGCGGTTTGGACGACATGGCGACCTTCGTCAGGAGTGAACGGGGACGGGTGAGAGCGCCCGCTCTCCGGCAAGCGTGCGAGCGTGCGGAGGGGCGCGGCTATGGGCCGATGTGCGTAACGGCGACTCTACATCAGGTGTATACGTTCTATGTATAGACGGGGTGCACAGTGCCCGGTGTTCCAGGGGCGCTGGTATGGACCGGTGCCGAGGGTTCCGGCCCGCGACCGGGCGGGGCACTCTGGGAGGAGCGCGCGAGCGTACGACACGAACAGGGCTAGCGGCGCCCCAGGGTGCCTAAGGAGTGACAGGAACATGGCGGCCCCCTACGACCTGCGGTTCGACTGCGGGCGGATCTGCCTGGACCTGATGGCCACGACCGGTGCGCCCGAGGCCGGTGAGCGGCCCGTCCGGTTCGCAGGGCCCGAACGGCTGGTGACCCCCGAGCACTTGCGGGCCTGGCTCGTCGGCGCCGGGGTGGTGCCGGCCACCGCCTCGCTGGACGCCGTCGACGGCGGCTGGGTCGCCCGCTTCCGGGCGCTGCGCGCGGTGCTGTGGCGCACCGTGCGCCAGGAGCTGACCGGCCGCGCCGCGGACGCCGACCTGCAGTTGCTGCACGCCACCGCCGAGGCCGCGGCGCCGCCCGCCCTGCGCGCCGTACGCGCCGAGGACGGCACCCTGACCGGCGCCCTGCCCGACGCGCCGCAGTGCGCGAGCCTGCTGGCCGCGGTGGCGCGCGACGCGGTCGGGCTGCTGACGGACGCCGCCGCGCGCGGCCAGCTGCGCCAGTGCGAGGGCGAGGCGTGCGCGCTGGTCTACCTGGACACCTCGCGCGGACGGCGCCGCCGCTGGTGCTCCAGCGAGGTGTGCGGCAACCGTGAGCGGGTGGCCCGGCACCGGCGCCGGACGGTGGCGGCGCGGGCCTGAGGGCCGGTGCCCGAGGCGTACCGGCACGGCCGTACGGGACATGACACGGCCCCCGGTCGGGGGGCCGGGGGCCGTGTCGCGAAAGGGCGCACCGTGACCGCGGGAAGGGAACCGACGGGCGCCTCTGGGCAGTTGGGGCGACAGGGGGGCGTGGTGGGCCCTCAGGGGCGCCGCGCGCCGCCGATGAAGAGGTAGTCGGCGCGGTAGGGGACCTCGGCCTCGGCCTGCCGCGCCGGATCGCACGTCCCGGCCGGTGCGGCGCCGCCCTGTGTGTTCAGCCGCAGGATCTCCGTACTGTTCGCGAACAGCCCCTGCGCACTGCCTGCCTGACGGGCCGCCAGGTCGAGTTCGGGGATGTTCGCGGCGCCGTTGGCGGTCTTGCCCAGCAGCTTGCCGGTGACCGCCGAGCGGTCCGGTGCCACCCAGGCGGGCGGGCCCTTGGGGCCGGGCCGGGCGAAGAAGTGCGAGATACCGCCGTCGAGTCGGGCCCGTACACCGTGCTGGGTGAAGGCGAAGGTGCCGTCCTGCTGACGGGTGCAGGCGTAGACCTGCGCCCCCTGGGAGACCGACGACAGGAAGCTGCGCCCCAGCACCCGGTCCATGTCCAGGGAGCCGGACACCCTGTGCAGCTGCCCGCGCACGGCCCCGCCGGGGAACCGCGCGGTGTGCAGGTTGACGTAGAAGCCGCCGGGGTCCCCCCGCAGCTGCCGCAGCAGTCGCCCGTCCGCGATCTCGGCCGTACCGCTGACCGTGGTGCGCCCCTGGGCCGGGCGCTGGGCGAACAGCGGTATCCGCACGGCGCCGTTCGCCCCCTTGGCGCCTTGGTGCACATGGGCCGCCGTGGGGGCCTGGACGCCGCGGAAGGAGAGCGCGAAGGAGACCGTCGCGCCCCGGACGCGCAGGAAGACGATGGCGCGGCCGTCCCGGTCGCCGACGGCGTCGCCGCCCGGCGTGGCCACCTCGTTCGCGCCGTTGAGGCTGCCCGCGAAGAAGGCGTCACCCTGGCCGGCCTGGCCCGTATCGCCCGCGGCGGGCGCGCCGGAGGCGGCGCCGTGACCCCTGTGCGCGGCGCCGCCGCTCAGGGCGCCGGCCGGCAGGACCGCGAGGGTCACTGCGGCGGCGGCCGCGGCGGCGACGGTGGCCGCGGCGACGGTGGTGATCGTCTTGCCGGTGCGGTTCATCGCGGACCTCCCGGTGTGCGGCCGGTGCCCCCTGCACCGGCTATGTCGGGCAGCAGTACGCGGCCCGCCGCCCGCCCCGTTCAGCCGCCGGATGAGGCCTGCCTCACAGGGGCCGGGCTGAACGCGGCGCCCGGTGGATCCGTAAGGCGCCCGCGCCCGCCGCCCGCCCCCGGGGAAAGTCCGGCGGGCGTTGAGTCGCGGAGCGGTCCCGGTGCGTAGAGAGGGCAAAGGGCCCCGAGCCCGGACCGGAAACCGATCAGAAAGCCGACCTGGATGTTCAATCCGCCCTATCGACCGGGGAGTTGGGGTGCGCAAGGATGCCGTCGTGGCCGAACGGACGACACCCGACGAGGAGCTGATGCGGGCCCTGTACGACGAGCACGCGGGCCCGCTGCTCGCTTTCGTGCTGCGCCTGGTGGCGGGGGACCGCCACCGGGCCGAGGACGTGGTCCAGGAAACCCTGCTGCGCGCCTGGCGCAACGCCGAGCAGCTGCGGCACGCGACCGGATCCGTACGCCCCTGGCTGGTGACCGTTGCCCGCCGCATCGTCATCGACAGTCACCGCAGCCGCCAGGCCAGACCCCAGGAGGTGGACGCAGCACCCTTGGAGTCCATGCCCGCCTCCGACGAGATCGACCGGGCCCTGCGCCTGATGACGATCTCCGACGCGCTGGGCGATCTCAGCCAGGCCCACCGAGAGGCTCTGATCGAGACCTATTTCAAGGGACGTACGGTCAGCGAGGCGGCACAAGCGCTGCGGGTACCGGCCGGGACCGTACGGTCCCGCGTCTTTTACGCACTGCGCTCCATGAAGCTCTCGCTAGAGGAACGAGGAGTGACGGCGTGACGCAGCAGCCAACACCGCCGATGCAGCACAGCGACGTCGGCGCCTACGCGCTCGGCGTCCTGGACGCCGACGAAGCGACCCGCTTCGAGGACCACCTCCTCGCGTGCGAGCGGTGCGCCGCCGAACTGGAGGACCTGATGGGCCTTGCCCCCCTCCTCGCCGAGTTCAAGGACTCCGCCCCCGACCAGGAGACGCTGACCGCGGACCCCGCGCCCCGGCCCCAGGTCCTGGCCGGCCTGCTCGAAGAGGCGGACACCGCCCGGCGCACCCGCCGCCGGCGCCGCCGCTACCTCGTCGCCGCGGCCGCCGCGCTCGTCGTCGGCGGCCCGCTGGCCACCGCCGCGCTCCTCTCGTCCCCCGAGGGCCACCACCGCAGCTTCGAGTCGATGGCCCGGCAGATGTACGAGGACGGCGACAAGCTCCGCGGCACCGTCGACCCCGTCACCGAGGTCGCCGCCAACGTCTCCCTGGAGCCCAAGCCCTGGGGCACCCATGTCGCCCTGCGGCTCGGCAACGTCAAGGGCCCGCTGACCTGCGACCTGATCGCCGTCGGCAAGAACGGCGCCGAGCAGACCGTGACCACCTGGGCCGTCCCCGCGTCCGGGTACGGCATCACCGGCGCCTCGGCCACCTCCAAGTGGAACCGGGAGCCCCTGTACGCCCACGGCGGCGCCGCCATGAACCGCGGCGACATCGACCGCTTCGAGGTCCGCACGCTCGACGGCAGGCGCCTGGCGACCGTCAAGACCTGACCCGCCGGGCCGCCCGCCGGGCCGCGCCCGCCGCTCGCGTCCCTGATGTCCCACGTCACGACAGGTGCGCGGATGCCTTGCTTCGCGTACGGTTGACGGCTGCCCTACGCACAGCAGAAGGGGGCCTGGGTGGCCGCGCAGAACGCCACGCACGCGCCGGAGCAGCACGCATCGGATTCCGGCGGCGACGCCGTGCCGCACGGCACACGCGAGCGCGAGATCGGAGCCGAGCAGACGCACCTGGACCGCGTCTACCGGCGACTCGAGGAGAAGATCCACGAGGCCGAGTTCCTGATGGACGACGCCGCCAAGCGCGGCCAGGTCGGCACGCCCGGCGCGCTCGCCGAACGCGACGCCCAGGTCTTCCAGGCCGGTGTCCATCTCAACCGCCTCAATTCCGAGTACGAGGACTTCCTCTTCGGCCGGATCGACCTCCTTTTGGGCAAGGACGGCGAGCGGGGCCCGGACGGCGCGTACACCTCCGTCGAACCGGCCGAAGGCGTCGTCGTCGACAACCGCGCCGAGATCGCCGAGACCCTGCACATCGGGCGCCTGGGCGTCCTGGACGCCGACTACAGCCCGCTGGTCATCGACTGGCGCGCGCCCGCCGCCGCGCCCTTCTACCGCGCCACCCCCGTGGCGCCGGGCCGGGTCGTACGCCGCCGCGTCATCCGCTCCAAGGGCCGCAAGGTGCTCGGCGTCGAGGACGACCTGATGCGCCCGGAGGTCACCGCGACGCTCGACGGCCAGGAGCTGCCCGCCATCGGCGACGGCGCGCTGATGGCCGCGCTGGGCCGGGCCCGCAGCCACTCCATGCGCGACATCGTCTCCTCCATCCAGGCCGAGCAGGACCTGGTCATCCGGGCCCCCGCCGCCTCCGTCACCGAGGTCGAGGGCGGCCCCGGCACCGGCAAGACCGCGGTCGCCCTGCACCGCGCCGCCTACCTCCTCTACCAGGACCGCCGCCGCTACTCCGGCGGCATCCTCATCGTCTCCCCGACCCCCCTCCTGGTCGCCTACACCGAGGGCGTACTGCCCTCGCTCGGCGAGGAGGGCCAGGTCGCCATCCGGGCGCTGGGTTCCCTGGTGGAGGGCGCCGAGGCCACCGCGTACGACCCGCCCGCCGTCGCCCGGATCAAGGGCTCGGCGCGCATGCAGAAGCTGCTGCGCAAGGCCGCCCGCGGCGCGCTGGAACTGGCGGAGCCGAGCGCACCCGCCGCCGCGTCGGCGCCGGAGGGCCAACTCGCCTTCGGCGAGGAGGAAGCCGCCCCCGCGGGCCCGCCCGAGCGGCTGCGCGTGGTGGCCTTCGGCGCCCGCGTCGAGCTGAGCGCCCAGGAGCTGGGCCGTATCCGCAACAACGCCCTCAGCGGTACGGCCCCCATCAACCTCCTGCGCCCGCGCGCCCGCCGCCTGATCCTGGACGCCCTGTGGTCCAAGTCCGGTGCGGGGCGCCGCTACACCGACCCGGAGCTGCTCGCCGAGGCGCGCCAGGCCTTCGACGAGGACATCACCACCGAGCCCGACTTCATCGCCTTCCTCGCCGCCTGGTGGCCCGAGCTCACCCCGCGCGGGGTGCTGGCCGCCATGGCCGACGAGCGCCGCCTGGGCCGCTGGGCACGCCGGGTCCTGACCCCCCGCGAGGTACGCCAACTGGCGCGCTCCCTGCGGCGGCTGGGCGAGGGCGGACAGGGCCCCCTGTCGGTCCACGACGTCGCCCTGCTGGACGAGCTCCAGCTGGTGCTGGGCGCCCCGCCGCGCCCGGCCCGCCGCCGCGAGGCCGACCCGCTGGACCAGCTCACCGGCCTGGAGGAGCTGACCACGTACGCGGACCGCAACTCCGGTGGCCGCAGCAGGCGCGAGCGCCTGGAGGAGGAGCGCACCGACTACGCGCACGTCATCGTGGACGAGGCGCAGGACCTGACCCCCATGCAGTGGCGCATGGTCGGCCGCCGCGGCCGGCACGCCACCTGGACGGTGGTGGGCGACGCCGCGCAGTCCTCCTGGTCCGACCCGGACGAGGCCGCCCTCGCGCGCGACGAGGCGCTGGGCACCCGCCCGCGCCGCCGCTTCACGCTCACCGTCAACTACCGCAACCCCGCCGAGATCGCGGACCTCGCCGCCAAGGTGCTGGCCCTGGCCATGCCCGGCATGCAGTCCCCCAAGGCGGTCCGCTCCACGGGACTTGAGCCCAGGTTCGCCGTAGTGGAGGACAAGAGCGGTCTGCCGGACGCCGTACGCGCCGAGGCCGCGCACCTGCTCGCCCAGGTGGACGGCACGGTCGGCGTGGTCGTGGCGATGAACCGCCGCGAGGAGGCCCGCCGCTGGCTGGCCGGGCTCGGCGACCGGGTGGTGGCGCTGGGCTCCCTGGAGGCCAAGGGCCTGGAGTACGACGCGACGCTGGTGGTCTCGCCCGCCGAGATCGCCGACGAGTCCCCGGCCGGGCTGCGGGTGCTCTACGTCGCGCTGACCCGCGCCACCCAGCAGCTGACCGTGCTCTCCGGCGAGCGCGACGAGCCGGACGGCGAGGGGGTCCCCGACCTGCTGCGGGACTGAACTTCCAGGACTGTGCGGGACGGGATTCGCTTCGGGGGATGGTTTGTTAGCCTTGGTGGTGGCACCGGCTCGATCCAAGCCCCCGGGCCCAACCATCGTCGCTACGAGCGACCACTTGCCGCGAGGCGAGCATGGCGGGTCGGTGCCACCTCAAGCACCGTGAACAGGTCCGCGTCGTCAGCTGACGACGCGGACCTGTTCCGTTTGCGGCCCTCTGCGCCCCTGGGCGGTGAATCCGTACCCCTTCTCGGAGTTGAACCCTTTTCATGGGGTTTCCGGCGAAGGGGCGGGGGCTATCCAGGAGCCGACTCCCTCTCGTATGGTGGAAGAGTCTTTCCGAATAACAGGGCTGGTTACCGTGTACCGGCTGGTAGGTGGGACGATCGGACAACGTGCTCCGGGCTTCGGTCCCTTGGCCGCGGCCGGAGCCGCGCAGAGAAGAACAAGGGAAAGCAGAGGAAGTCGGCCATGGCAACGGCGCCTAGCGTCTCGTACTCGATGACGGTGCGGCTGGAAGTTCCCGCGAGCGGTACCGCGGTCAGCCAGCTCACCACGGCCGTGGAGTCCTCCGGAGGGTCCGTCACCGGCCTCGACGTGACCGCCTCCGGCCACGAAAAGCTCCGTATCGACGTCACCATCGCCGCGACCTCCACCGCGCACGCCAACGAGATCGTCGAGAAGCTGCGCGGCATCGAGGGGATCTCGCTGGGCAAGGTCTCCGACCGTACGTTCCTGATGCACCTCGGCGGCAAGATCGAGATGTCGTCCAAGCACCCCATCCGCAACCGTGACGACCTCTCCATGGTCTACACCCCCGGCGTGGCCCGCGTGTGCCAGGCCATCGCGGACAACCCCGAGGACGCCCGCCGCCTGACCATCAAGCGCAACAGCGTCGCCGTGGTCACCGACGGCTCCGCGGTCCTGGGCCTCGGCAACATCGGCCCCAAGGCCGCGCTGCCCGTCATGGAGGGCAAGGCGGCCCTCTTCAAGCGCTTCGCGGGCATCGACGCCTGGCCGATCTGCCTGGACACCCAGGACTCCGACGCGATCGTGGAGATCGTCAAGGCGATCGCCCCCGGCTTCGCGGGCATCAACCTGGAGGACATCTCCGCGCCGCGCTGCTTCGAGATCGAGGCCCGGCTGCGCGAGGCCCTGGACATCCCCGTCTTCCACGACGACCAGCACGGCACCGCCATCGTCGTGCTCGCCGCGCTGACCAACGCGCTGCGCGTGGTGGGCAAGAAGATCGAGGACGTACGGGTCGTGATGTCCGGCGCGGGCGCCGCCGGTACGGCCATCCTCAAGCTGCTGATCGCGGCCGGCGTCCAGCACGCCGTCGTCGCCGACATCCACGGCGTGGTGCACTGCGCGCGCCCCGACCTGGTGGACGCCGACCCCGACTCGGCGCTGCGCTGGATCGCCGACAACACCAACCCCGAGGGCGTCACCGGCACCCTCAAGGAGGCCGTGGTCGGCGCGGACGTCTTCATCGGCGTCTCGGCCCCCAACGTCCTGGACGGCGAGGACGTGGCCAAGATGGCCGACGGCGCGATTGTGTTCGCACTCGCCAACCCCGACCCCGAGGTCGACCCGGCGATCGCCCGCCAGACCGCCGCCGTGGTGGCCACCGGGCGCTCGGACTTCCCCAACCAGATCAACAACGTGCTGGTCTTCCCGGGCGTCTTCCGTGGCCTGCTGGACGCCCAGTCGCGTACGGTCAACACCGAGATGATGCTGGCCGCGGCCGGCGCGCTGGCCGACGTCGTGCACGACGACGAGCTCAACGCGAACTACATCGTCCCCAGCGTCTTCAACGAGAAGGTCGCGGGTGCGGTGGCCGGTGCGGTCCGCGAGGCCGCGAAGGCCGCCGGTGCGGCTGTGACGGCCGCCACGACGGCCTGAGTACGGCGCGTCGCGTGACACCGGGCCCTCAAGGCCCCCATAGGGTGGCGGGCAGCAAACGGCCGCAGCCCTGTGGGGCGGGGTCAGGCCCCGAACAACGCGGTGCGGAGTGTCTCCACGGACGTCACCACGACGAGGCAGTGGCGCTTTTCGTGTGACCCTCCAGGGTGCCGGATTGGCTTTACCGCCGCA
This sequence comes from Streptomyces sp. UF-297, assembly GCF_058245575.1. Taxonomy (NCBI): domain Bacteria; kingdom Bacillati; phylum Actinomycetota; class Actinomycetes; order Kitasatosporales; family Streptomycetaceae; genus Streptomyces; species Streptomyces sp. UF-297. The sequence continues at coordinate 29,716 of NZ_JBSIBZ010000016.1, forward strand.
GGTGGGGGCAGGATGCGTACCCGGGCGCGAGGGTCTGGCAGCAGACCCGGGTCCGGGGACTGTCCGAGGGCCCTGGCAGCATCGGCTTCGATCTCACGCCTCATTGGCAAGAAGAACACGGGAGTACAAACATGAACCGCAGTGAGCTGGTGGCCGCTCTGGCCGACCGCGCCGAGGTGACCCGCAAGGACGCCGACGCCGTTCTGGCCGCCTTCGCCGAGACCGTCGGCGAGATCGTCGCCAAGGGCGACGAGAAGGTCACCATCCCCGGCTTCCTGACCTTCGAGCGCACCCACCGTGCCGCTCGCACCGCTCGTAACCCGCAGACCGGCGAGCCGATCAACATCCCGGCCGGTTACAGCGTGAAGGTCTCCGCGGGCTCCAAGCTCAAGGAAGCCGCCAAGGGCAAGTAAAGACCTTGTACGAAGGGCGGCCACCCCTCGGGGTGGCCGCCCTTCGGCGTGTCTAGGCAGCGCGCCCGAAGGGGAAGGCCGTCAGGTCCACCGCCTCCAGGGACGGGACCAGGGTCGTCCGGGGGCCGGGGGAGATGCCCCGGACCGTGGGGACGGCCAGCAGGCGGCAGCCGGCGGCCAGGGCGGCAGCGGCGCCGGTGGGGGTGTCCTCCACCGCCAGGCAGCCGGCCGCGTCCACGCCCAGCGCCGCCGCCGCGGTCAGGTAGGGGTCCGGGTGGGGCTTGCCGCGCGGGGCCTCGCCCGAGGTCACGGACGCGGCGAAGCGGCCCTCGCCCAGGGCGCCGAGGACAAGATCGGCCACATGGCGCTCGGAGGCGGTCACCAGGGCCACCGGGACGCCCAGGGCAGCCGCCTGGTCCAGCAGCCGCAGCGCGCCCGGCTGGACCCGTACACCGGCCGCCACCAGGGCGGTGAAGTCCCGGTCCAGGCGGACGGCGGCCTCGGCGCGGGTGAGCGGCCCGGCGGGCCCCAGGTCGCGTACGAGGCGCTCGGCGGCGTCGGCGATCGCGGCACCCGCGTAGGGCGCCAGCGCGGCCTCATTGGCCGGGGCGCCGTGGGCGCGCAGCAGGTCGGCGACGGCGGCCAGCCACTGGCGCTCGGTGTCGACGAGGGTGCCGTCCATGTCGCAGAGCAAGGCGGCGGGGAGCATGGGGGAGGGCATGACGGCTCGCGTTCGGTAGGGCGGGATCAGGGGCGGACGGCGGGGTCACGGGGCCGGGCGGGGGCCGTGTCCTTCGGTTCCGGTTCGGGCCAGTGCGTTGGCCGCCGTGGAGTTGCGGACCGTGAAGACGACGGCGCCGGGACGGTAGCGGTCGTCGGCGGTCTCCACCGGCCGGCCTTTGGCGGTGGTGGTCGTACGGCGCACCCGCAGCAACGGACTACCCCGTCGCACCTGCAATTCGCGGGCGTCCACGGTGCCCGCGGCGACGGCGTCCAGATGGTGCTCGCCGTGCGCGAAGACGAGCCCCTCGGCGTCCAGCAGGGCCTGGGTGACCGACTCGCAGTCGGCCGGCAGCCGCTCGACGGCGGGCGCCGCCCACCCCGCGTACACGGTGCGCTCCAGCAGGACCGGATCGCCGTCCAGGGTGCGCACCCGCAGCACCCGCAGCACCTCCTGGTGCGGCGCCAGATGCAGCAGCGCCGCCTCCTCGGCGTCCGCCCGGCCGCGGGCGGAGCGAAGGACCAGACCGCCGGGCACATGCCCGCCCGCCCGCGCCCACTGGGCGAAGCTGCGCAGCTCGGTGAAGCTCTGGCTGGGCGCGGTGGACAGGACGACGCGGCGGGCGCCCTGGCGGGAGCCGACCAGCCCCTCGGCCTGAAGGGCGCTCACGGCCTGGCGTACGGTGCCGCGCGAGACGCCGTGCGCGGCGGCCAGCTCCGCCTCGGAGGGCAGTACGCACCCCACCGGGTAGTCGCCGTCGGCGATCGCGCGCCGCAGCGCCTCGGCGATGTGCTGGTGCCGTCGGGTCAACGGGGGCTCCTCACCAGGTCATGACCGCTTCCGCGCGGTCCTCCGCGGGTCGGCAGATCATGGCACCTGCGCGCATCCCCCTGCATCTTCGCAGGGTGCGAGGTATTGCGCCCAACCGCTCTCGCGCCCCCTAAACCTTCCCCTTTATAACGCTTTTGATCTGCGATTTTAATGTCTTCTGGACTTTGTTTAGCGGACATCTTGCTGTGAGCTTTCCCGGGCTTACTGACTAGCGGCTTGTCCAGACAGGTGGACGGCCGAAGACCCAGGAGTTCACATCGTGAAGGCACCCCGACTGCCTCTCTCGCGCCGGGTCCTGGCCCTGTCCGCCGCCGTTGTCGTGGCGGTGACGGCGGCCGGGTGCGGCCGGGCTCCCGCCTCCGTCACCAGCAAGGAGGCCAAGGCGCGCTCGGCGGCCGACCTCGGCGGCATGGACGCCCTCGTCGCGGCGGCCAAGAAAGAGGGGCGGCTCAACGTCTACGCGCTCGCCCCCACCTGGGCCAACTACGGCGAGATGATCAAGGCCTTCGAGAAGAAGTACGGCATCGAGGTCAACAACGAGAACCCCGGCGGCACCAGCCAGCTCGCGCTCGGCGCCGCCGACAAACGCCGCGGCCAGGACCGCGCCGTGGACGCCCTGGACCTGGGCGCCGCGTTCATGCAGAACGCCAAGGGCAAGCGGCTGCTGGTCCCGTACAAGGTGCGGGGCTGGGACGACATCCCCGCCGCGCAGAAGCAGGCGGACGGCTCGTACCTGAACAACTACGGCGGCTATGTCTCCATCGGCTGCGACGCCAAGGCCGTCAGCAAGTGCCCCAAGACCTTCGCCGACCTGCTCCAGCCGGAGTACAAGAACAAGATCGCGCTCAACGGGAATCCGACGGAGTCCTCCTCCGCCTTCTCCGCGATCTTCGCCGCGGCGCTCGCCAGCGGCGGCGGCTTCGACGACGTCCAGCCCGGCCTGGACTTCTTCAGGAAGCTCAAGCAGCGCGGCAACTTCGTCCCCGTGGAGTCCTCGCCCGCCATCATCCGCAAGGGCGAGACCCGCGAGCTGCTGATGGGCGGCGAGGACGTCACCGCCCTCCCTGCCCACCGCCGCGACATCGGCATGGTCTTCCAGTCCTACAGCCTCTTCCCCAACATGAGGGCCGCCGACAACGTCGCCTACGGCCTGCGGGTACGCAAGGCCTCCCGTGCCGAACGCACCGAGCGCGCACGGGAGTTGCTGGACCTGGTCGGCCTGCCCGGCCGGGCAGGTCACTACCCCCATCAGCTCTCCGGCGGCCAGCAGCAGCGCGTCGCCCTGGCCCGCGCGCTCGCCGTACGCCCCCGCGTCCTCCTCCTGGACGAGCCGCTGTCCGCCCTCGACGCCAAGGTGCGCCTCACCCTGCGCGAGGAGATCCGCCGCATCCAGCTCGAACTGGGCATCACCACCCTGTTTGTCACCCACGACCAGGAGGAGGCGCTGTCGATGGCCGACCGCGTCGCCGTGATGATGGACGGCAGGCTCGAACAGCGCGCCGCGCCGGGCGAGTTGTACGACCGCCCCGCCACCCCCTTCGTCGCCGAGTTCGTCGGCACCATGAACCGGCTCCCCGGAACGGTGCGCGAGGGCGGCCTGGTCGAGCTCTTCGGCCGCCGCCTGCCCATCCACGGCACCGCACCGGGCACCGGCGAGGTCGACGTCCTGCTGCGCCCCGAGGGCCTGGCCGTACGCGCCGGAGCCGACGGGGACGGCGCCCCGGCGACCGTACGCGTGGCCACCTTCCTCGGCGCCACCACCCGCCTGCACCTGACCACCGACTCCGGAGTCCCCTTCAAGGCCGACCTGCCCAGCTGGGAGGCCGCGGAGCTGACGCCGGGAGCACGCTGCACGATCACCCCGCACGACAACCCCGTACTGGTAGCCGAGCGCATCGACACCTGAGGAGTGAGCACCAAGTGATCACCAAGCGACGTCTGGCCGTCGGACTGGCCGTGGCGGTGGCCGCCGCCACCACGACCACCGCGACCGCCACCGCCTCCCCCGCCCAGCGCGAGATCGCCCAACTGCGCGTGATGACCATGAACATGTGGGTCGGCGGCAAGAACGTCGACGGCGCCCTGGACAAGCAGCTCGCTGTCATCAAGAAGCACCGGCCCGACGTCGTCGGCCTCCAGGAGACCGCCGGCCACACCGCCAAGGATCTGGCCGAAAAGCTCGGCTGGCACTTCTACCAGTCCGGCTACGACCTCGGTGTCATCAGCCGCTTCCCGATCACGAGCAAGCCCGAGACGACCAGCGCCGCGGCGGGCGTCCGCATCCGGATCGACGAGAAGACGGGCCAGGAGGTCGAGCTGTGGTCCGCGCACCTGGGCTACGACCCGTACGGCCCCTACGACGCCTGCTTCGACAAGATGCCCGTCGACAAGATCATGCAGCGCGAGGCGGAGTCCGGCCGCACTCCCCAGGCCCAGGAGCTGGCCAAGGCCCTGGCCCCCAAGATCGCCGACGCCGACCGCACCCCCGTCCTCCTGGTCGGCGACTTCAACTCGCCCTCCCACCTGGACTGGACGGCCGCCACCAAGTCCGCGCACTGCGGCTACGGCCCCGTCCAGTGGCCCGCCACCAAGACCGTCGAGGACGCGGGCCTCACCGACTCCTACCGCGTCGCCCACCCCGACCCCGCCGCCGCCCCCGGCGCCACCTGGTCCCCGGTCTACCCCCGCCACAACGGCTCCACCGGCGCCCCCGAGCCCCAGGACCGCATCGACTTCATCAACTACGCCGGCAAGTCCCTGAAGGTCAAGGACTCCACGGCCTTCGTCGACGGCACGGTCGAGCCGGCCCCCGACCACAAGAACAACGCCTGGCCCACCGACCACGCCGCGGTCCTGACCACCTTCACGGTGGCCTGACCCACCCCACACGAAAGGGCGGCCGTCACAGACGGCCGCCCTTTCATCATCAGCCCCGGCACCCCGCTGCGGGCACGTCGTGGCTGGTCGCGCAGTTCCCCACGCCCCCTACAGGCCCGGAGTGCACCTTGTGCGACGCCGCCCGATCAGGGGTTCAGCGCCCCGTTCGGCAGCTCGACATTCGCCCCGAGGTCCACCAGCTTGGTCATGAAGTTCTCGTAGCCGCGGTTGATCAGGTCGATGCCGTGGACACGGGAGGTGCCCTGGGCGGCCAGCGCCGCGATCAGGTACGAGAAGCCGCCGCGCAGGTCGGGGATGACCAGATCCGCGCCCTGGAGCTTGGTCGGCCCGCTCACCACCGCCGAGTGCAGGAAGTTGCGCTGGCCGAACCGGCAGGCGGAGCCGCCCAGGCACTCGCGGTAGAGCTGGATGTGCGCGCCCATCTGGTTGAGCGCGGAGGTGAAGCCGAGCCGGGACTCGTACACCGTCTCGTGGACGATGGACAGACCCGAGGCCTGCGTCAGGGCGACCACCAGCGGCTGCTGCCAGTCGGTCTGGAAACCGGGGTGTACATCGGTCTCCAGGGCGATGGCGTTCAGCTCGCCGCCCGGGTGCCAGAAGCGGATGCCCTCGTCGTCGACCTCGAAGGCACCGCCGACCTTGCGGTAGGTGTTCAGGAAGGTCATCATCTCGCGCTGCGAGGCACCGCGGACATAGACCTGACCCTCGGTGGCCAGCGCCGCCGACGCCCAGGACGCGGCCTCCAGCCGGTCCGGCAGCGCCCGGTGGTTGTACCCGCCGAGCTTGTCCACACCGGTGATACGGATCGTGCGGTCCGTATCCATGGAGATGATCGCGCCCATCTTCTGCAGCACGCAGATCAGGTCCTCGATCTCCGGCTCCACGGCGGCGTTCGACAGCTCGGTGACGCCCTCCGCCAGTACGGCGGTCAGCAGCACCTGCTCGGTCGAGCCGACCGACGGGTAGGGCAGCCGGATCTTGCAGCCGCGCAGGCGCTGCGGCGCCTCCAGGTACTGGCCGTCGGCGCGCTTTTCGATCGTGGCGCCGAACTGGCGCAGCACGTCGAAGTGGAAGTCGACGGGCCGGCCGCCGATGTCGCAGCCGCCCAGGCCCGGGATGAAGGCGTGGCCCAGGCGGTGCAGCAGCGGGCCGCAGAACAGGATCGGGATACGCGAGGACCCGGCGTGCGCGTCGATGTCGGCGACGTTCGCGCTCTCCACGTGGGAGGGGTCCAGCACCAGCTCGCCCGCCTCCTCGCCGGGCCGTACGGTCACGCCGTGCAATTGCAGCAGCCCGCGCACGACCCGCACGTCACGGATGTCGGGCACATTGCGCAGCCGGCTCGGCTCGCTGCCGAGCAGCGCGGCGACCATGGCCTTGGGCACGAGGTTCTTCGCGCCGCGGACCTTGATCTCGCCCTCCAGCGGGGTGCCGCCGTGGACAAGCAAAACGTCGTCGGTCATGGATCTCGCGTTCCTGGAGACGGGCAGGGGCCAAGGAGAAATGGTAAGGGGGCGAAAGGGGGTGCCCGTAGGGCAGAGCGGGCTTCGGCCACGTAATGGCTTTGTCACAACACGCTCCGTTTGCCCCCGGGAACACCGCGTGAGCGATCCGGCGCGCGTTCCGGCGGGCCGGTCCGTGCGCCGGTGCTGCCGTCGTACGCCCTGCCCTGCTCTGGCCCGGTTACGGCCATTGACTCCCCGCGGCGGCCCGAAGTGCGGGATCATGTGGCCATGACCGAGGTGTCCTCGCTCACAGGCCGGCTGCTCGTCGCGACACCGGCGCTCGCCGACCCGAATTTCGACCGCGCGGTGGTGCTGCTCCTCGACCACGACGAGGAGGGCTCCCTCGGCGTGATCCTCAACCGCCCGACCCCGGTGGTCGTCGGGGACATCCTCGAGCCCTGGGCCTCCCTGGCCGGAGAGCCCGGGGTCGTCTTCCAGGGCGGGCCCGTCTCCCTGGACTCCGCGCTGGGGGTGGCGGTGGTCCCGGGCGGCCCCGAGGACCTGCCGGAGGCGCCCGAGGAGGGCGGCCTCCCGAGCCGGGGCGACCCCATCGGCTGGCGCCGGGTCCACGGCGCGATCGGCCTGGTCGACCTGGAGGCCCCGCCCGAACTCCTGGCCACGGTCCTCGGCAGCCTGCGCATCTTCGCCGGGTACGCGGGGTGGGGCCCCGGCCAGCTGGAGGACGAGCTGGTCGACGGCGCGTGGTACGTCGTCGAGTCCGAGCCGGGTGACGTCTCCTCGCCCGACCCCGAACAGCTCTGGCGCTCCGTCCTGCGACGCCAGCGCAACGAGCTCGCGATGGTCGCGACGTACCCCGACGACCCGTCCCTCAACTGACGGCCCCCGCGGCGCCGCCTTCGGCGGGGGCGTGGGGTATTTCGGGTGGTCGCCTGAGGTTTCGTCGTGGGGTCGGGGCCGCCCCGGGGGGTGTCTCCTCGGTCGGCGCGTGCACCTCTCACAGAACAGAGCACCGGAAATCGCGCCTGAAGCCTTGCGGGGACACCCCCCGGTGCGTCCCCGACCAGGCCGGTAAGGCGGCTCCCCCCGAGTGGGGGTAAGGGAAAGAAGGACACCCACTCCGGGCGCGACTTGTGCGCCGAGGTGACCAACAAGACGAAGAGGCAAGGGCCTTGTGCGTCGGAGGGGACCGCCGGGGGAGAGCCGCCATCCGGCCGGTCGGGGACGTGCCGGGGGGTGTCCCCGCAGAGATTCAGGCGCGACTCCCGGCTCACTTCGCCTGAGAGGTAAGCGCGCCGACCGAGGAGACACCCCCCGGCGCGGCCCCGACCCCACCCACCCGCAGACAGCGCAGCCCAGCACGGGCATCAACTCGGCCACGGCGGGCGAGGCGGCACCCAGCGCCGAAACCCCGCCCGCAACGACATCAGGCCGGGCCAGGTCAGGTCGGATCCGCGCCGCGCAGGTACTCGACGGCCGCGCGGGTCGCCTCAAGCGGGGTGGCGAACTGCTCGTAGGCGCTGAGGTTGGTGGTCCACGAGCCGTCGGCGAACGGCTGCAAGTGCAGCTGCCTGCCGTCGATGAAGGCCACGAAGCCGCCGTCCTGAGTGGGATGCCCCACGATGTGACGGCTCTGGTAGATCTCGTCGAAGGCCGCCGGTACGCCGCTGCGCTGCTCGGCGGCGACGGGTGCGGCGTCGGCCGCGAACGCCTGCGCGGCCGGAGCCGCCAGCATGATGACGGCGGCAGCCGCGACGGCAGCGGCAACGCGGCCGCCCGGACGGCGGTGGCTGAGGTCGGACATCCTCGATCCCCCTGGTTTCGCGTGGAGTTACGTGCGATGAACAGCGTTCAGCGGGCCCGCCGAATGATCACGGACGAACGTAACGTACTGGAACTTTCAAGTAAAGGTTCCTACCCGCACAGCGCCATGAAGCGCGAGGCCAGCGGATGCGCCCCCCGCGCCGGAACGGCCAGCCGCACCGTCACCGGCGGCGCGTTCTTCAGCCGGATGTAGCGGATCCCCGCATGCGCGTGGCGCTCGGCGACCGAGGCCGGCGCCACCCCGATCCCGTGCCCGGCGGCCACCGCCTCCAGCCACTCGTCGAAGTTGTCGGCGGTGCACGCCAGTTGAGGCCGGCGGCCCTCCGGCCACAGCTCCGGACGGGTCGTACCGGTGACGGTGTTGACCACCAGCGGCAGATCCGCCAGCTCGTCCCAGTCCAGCACCCGCCGCCGGGCCAGCGCACCGGCGAAGTCGCCCTGCGTACGGGCGGCCGGAACCGTACGCGCCACCGCCGCCACCCGCGGCTCCCGCAACAGCACCGCGGTGCTCAGCGTGGCACCGGCCGGCACGTCGCCGCGCAGCACGGCGATATCCGCCTCCCCGGTGTCCAGCCCCGCCAGCGGCGCATCACTGCGGACCAGCCGCACCCCGGCCCCGGTCGCCGCCTCGAAGGCCGCGGTCAGCGGCGCGCACGCGGCGGGCAGCAAAGCGCTGAACCCCAGGCGCAGTACGGCCTGTTCGGCGGGTGAGCGCAGCGCGGCGGCCAGGCGGGGCAGCAGCGGCGCGAGCTCCTCGTACAGGCGCCGCCCGGCGTCGGTGAGAGCGACGTACCGGGTGGTGCGGTCCAGCAGGCGGGTGCCCAGGGCCGCCTCCAGGGCGCGTACGGTCCGCGTCAGTGCGGGCTGACCGATGCGCAGCCGGTCCGCGGCGTGCGTGAAGCTGCGCTCCTCGGCGACAGCCAGAAACCCCCGCAGATGACGCAGCTCGACCCCATCCAGCACATCCAACGCGTCCAGCGGCACCACCCCGGACCCACCACCCACGTCACCCACACCACTCATGCCACCCACACCACTCATGCCGCCCGAGCATAAATGCCCCCGCACCGGCATTTCCCTCCCCTCCCGCCAATGCGGAGACTCCCTACGTTTCCACCCGCTGCCGATCGACGCCCGGCCCTCCGGCACCCGGACCCGGGTAACCACCCGCGGACCCTCGCCCCAGGCCCCCACCCCGGCAGCCCCCCGACAACCGCAAAAGATCTTGGGAGTTGAGCACAGTGCGCAACGTCTGGCTGCTGGCCCTGGGTGCGTTCACCCTGGGCCTGGACGCGTACGTGATGGCAGGACTGCTGCCCGTCGTCGCCGCGGACCTGGGTACGACGGTGTCCCTGGCCGGACAGATGGTCACCGTCTTCACCCTCGCGTACGCCATATCCGCGCCACTGGTGGCGGGCCTGCTCTCCGGCCTGCGCCCCAGGCTGCTGATCATTGCCGCGCTGGCCCTGTTCACCCTCGGCAACGCCGTCACCGCACTGGCCCCCACCCTGACGGCCCTGCTGCTCTCCCGGGTGCTCGCGGGCGCCGGCGCCGGCGTCTACTCGGCGCTGTCCACGGCCGCGGCCTCCTCGCTCGTACCGCCGCAGCGCCGCGGCCGCGCACTCGCGCTGATCATGGGCGGGATGAGCACGGGCACCGTGCTGGGCGTCCCACTCGGCGTGCTGCTGGCCGAGCACACCGGCTGGCGCTCCACGATGTGGCTGGTCACGGCGCTGGGCGCACTCGCACTGGCCGGGCTCGCGGCGCTGCTGCCGCAGGTCCCCGCCGATCCGCCCGTCCCCGTACGCGCCCGCCTGGCGGCGATCGCCGACCGCGCGGTGGCCCCGGTCGTCGGCGTCTCCTTCCTCGCCGCGGTGGCCAGCCTGGGCCTGTACACCTACCTCGCGCCGGTCCTGGAATCGGCGGGCGGCGTCGGCGAGGTGGCCCCGTACCTGTGGGCCTGGGGCATCGGCGGGGTGCTGGGCAGCGTCGCGGCGGGCCCCCTGGTGGACCGCTGGGGCAGGGCGCGGGCCCTGGTCGGCGCCGTACTGGCGGCCATCGTCCTCGCACAGGCCCTGCTGCCCACGCTCACCGCCGCGGCGCTGCCCGCCGCGGCCGGGGCCCTGGTGGTGTGGGGCGCGGCGGGCTGGGCCCTCCAGGTGCCCCAGCAGCACCGGCTGCTCGCGCTGCGCAGCGACCGCGGCACGGTCGCCCTGGCGCTGAACAACTCCGCCCTCTACCTGGGCAGCGCGATCGGCTCCGCGCTGGGCGGGCTGGCGCTCTCGGCGGGGATCGCGCCGCGCGCCCTGCCGTGGGCGGCTGCCGGGGTGGCGGCGCTGGGCCTGGTGCTCCACCTGGCCACGGGCCACCGGTCCCGGCACGCCCCGCGCGTGAGTACCCTTGGCAGTTATGAGCACTCTTGAGCCCGAGCGCGGGGCAGGTACGGGGACCCTCGTAGAGCCGACGCCGCAGGTGTCGAACGGCGACGGCGACCACGAGCGCTTCGCCCACTACGTCCAGAAGGACAAGATCATGGCGAGCGCGCTCGACGGCACGCCTGTCGTCGCGCTGTGCGGCAAGGTCTGGGTCCCGGGACGCGACCCGAAGAAGTACCCGGTCTGTCCCATGTGCAAGGAGATCTACGAGTCCATGGGCGCCGGTGGCGACAAGGACAAGGGCGGCAAGGACGGCGGCAAGAAGTAGCCGCTCGGCCCAGCCGGTGGCGGTCGGTACCGCCCGGCACCCGGCCTCCGCGTACGACTGCGCAGCACACCGTACGACCGCGTACGGCAGCGCCTGGCCGCGTACGGCAACCGCAGCGCCCGGCCACGCACGACAACGCCTGGCCCGCACCCCTCACGAACGAGGGGCGCGGGCCAGGCGTTTTCGCGTGGGCGCGGCGCGAGGGGGGACCGTCAGTGCATCCAGCGCTTCTTCCACGGCTTGAGGTTGAACACATCGCCGCTCTCGGCGTGCGCCGCACACCGGTTGCCGTACGTGCGCGCGAACCCGGTGAGCTGCCCCTTCCAGGTGCCGTGCGCGACGACGGTCACCGGCCGGTAGTCCAGCGTGCACGGCCGGCTCGCGGGCTTGAGCTTGGCGAAGTCGCCGCCCGCCCGCATCAGCTTGTAGCAGCTCAGGTATGGGCGCGGGTGGGTGCTGCCGCGCATGGGGAAGCAGTTGAGCTTGGCGGAGTCCAGCACCTTGCCGGTGGAGTCCTCGCCCTGGTGGACGGTGATGGTCACCTTGCCCAGGGGGCCCTCGGGCTTGGGCGTCGCGGACGCCGGGGCGGCGGCGAGGGGGAGCAGTCCCAGGGCGGTGACGGCGATCAGGGTGGCTCGGAGCGATCTGGAACGCATCGGGCAATTCCTTCGATTCGGCGTGAAAAGCGGGAACTTGCCCCATAGATAGCGACCTTTGGCGCCGAAGAGCCGCATGCAGGGCATATGCGGCGTGTCGTGCGATGTCCGGCTGAAAACCCCCGAGCGTGCCCCGAACGCACCCCGAGTACGCACCGGGCTCACCCCGGGGTGCGCACCGAGCTCACCCCGGGTTTCTTGCTGTACGCCGCCACCTGACGGCCGTTGCGCGGGATGCGCCCACTGATCACGGAGTGGTTGAGACCTCTCGTCGACCCTTGTGGCGACGGGCAACGCCCCATAGCCTCCTGGAAATTGTGCAGCGCGAAACGTTCGTTGCGTATGCTGCAACGTCGACACCGGAGGGGTCCCTCAATGCAGCGATCTGCCCGAATTGCCGCCTCGGCAGCGGCACTTGTGCTGGCCGGGCTCACCGCCACTGCCTGTGCGCCGTCCACCTCCGACAACAGCGCAAAGGGGGACGCCAAGACCGGAACGCTGCGCGTCTGGCTCTTCCAGGAGGTCAACAACAAGCCGAAGGAGAAGGTGGTCCAGAAGGCCGTCGAGGCCTTCAAGGCCCAGCACAAGGACGTCACGGTCAATGTCGACTACATACCGATCGAGACCCGCGCCCAGAAGATCAAGGCCGCGTTCAACGACCCCAAGAGCGCGCCCGATGTGATCGAGTACGGGAACACCGACACCGCCGGATACGTCAAGGACGGCGGACTGGCCGATGTGAGCAAGGAGTTCGCCGCCTGGCCGGATGCCAAGAACACCGACGCCACCGCCAAGCAGTCGGTGACGGTGGACGGCAAGGTCTACGGCGCCCCCCTCTTCGTCGGCGTGCGCGCGCTGTACTACCGCACCGATGTCTTCAAGGAGTTGGGCCTGGCGGTCCCCACCACCCAGGACGAGGTCGTCGCGGCCGCCAAGAAGATCCGCAAGGAGAAGCCCGAGCTGTACGGCCTCGCGGTCGGCGGCGCGTACACCTACGGCGCGATGCCCTTCATCTGGTCCAACGGCGGCGAACTGGCCACCGAGAAGGGCGGAACGTACACCTCCGCCATCAACGACGCCAAGGCCAAGAAGGGCATCGAGGCCTACACCGGCCTGTTCGGCGACGACAACTGCCCGGCCGCCAAGTGCGCGGACATGACCGGCAACGAGACCGTCGCCGCCTTCGCCGCGGGCAAGGCCGGCATGGCCATCGGCGGCGACTTCAGCCACCAGGCCATGGAGGACGGCAAGGTCAAGGGCAAGTACGCGGTGGTCCCGCTGCCCGGCGTGAAGAAGAACGAGATCGCCCCGGCCTTCGCGGGCGGCAACAACATCGGTGTCCTCAAGAGCAGTTCGCACCGCACGCTGGCCGTCGACCTGATGAAGCAGCTGGCCGGCAAGGACACCCAGCGCGGCCTCTTCGAGGCGATGGGCTTCCTGCCCACCTTCACCGACGTACGCACCGAGGCGGCCAAGAAGCAGCCGTTCGTCGAGCCCTTTGTCAAGACCCTGGACGCCGGGGCCAAGTTCGTCCCCGCCACGCCCGGCTGGGCGTCCATCGACGCCTCGCTCGTGCTCCCCACCATGTTCCAGGAGATCGCCAGCGGCCGTAAGAACGTCGACGACGCCGCCGACGCCGCCGCGAAAAAGATGGACGAGGCCTTCCGCAAGTGACACACGACGTGACGGCCGCACCGGCACCGGCGCGGCGCGGGGGCGCACGCAAGGACAGCGCGCCCGCCAACGGCTCCCGGCGCCGCCCCTCGCGGCGCGGGAGCGGCTGGACGCCCTGGCTCTATCTGCTCCCCGCGCTCGTGGTCCTCGGCGGCCTGCTGATCTACCCCATCTACCAGCTCGGCCTGATCTCGTTCCTCGAATACACCCAGGCACAGGTCAGCGGCGGCGAACCCACCAGCTTCCAGGGCCTTGGCAACTACGCCGCGCTCTTCGGCGACGCGCAGTTCTGGCAGGTGCTGCTGGCCACCGTCCTGTTCGCGGCGGCCTGTGTCATCTCCACCCTCGTCGTCGGCTGCGCGCTGGCGGTGCTGCTCACCCGCATCCGGGCGCTGCCCCGCCTGGCGCTGATGCTCGCGGCGATGGGCGCCTGGGCCACCCCCGCCATCACCGGCTCCACCGTCTGGGTCTTCCTCTTCGACGCGGACTTCGGCCCGGTCAACAAGGTGCTGACGTTCCTGGGCCTGTCCGGCTTCCAGGACTTCTCCTGGACCTACGACCGCTTCAGCGCCTTCGCCCTGGTCCTGTTCGAAGTGGTCTGGTGCTCCTTCCCGTTCGTGATGGTCACCGTGTACGCGGGCATCAAGGCCGTCCCCGGCGAGGTGCTGGAGGCCGCGTCGCTGGACGGCGCCTCGCAGTGGCGGATCTGGCGCAGCGTGCTGGCGCCGATGCTCCGCCCGATCCTGGTCGTGGTCACCATCCAGTCCGTCATCTGGGACTTCAAGGTCTTCACCCAGATCTACGTGATGACCAACGGCGGCGGCATCGCCGGCCAGAACCTCACGCTCAATGTCTATGCGTACCAAAAGGCGTTCGCGTCCTCCCAGTACAGCCTCGGGTCCGCGATCGGCGTCGTGATGCTGCTGATCCTGCTCGTGGTGACCCTGGTCTATCTGCGACTGCTGCGCCGCCAGGGGGAGAAACTGTGAGCTTCATCAGCACCAGGCTGCGCGTGCGCCGACCCTGGCGGCTGGCCGCCGAGGCCGGGGCGTTCCTGATCGCCGCCGCCGTCGCCTTCCCGCTGTACTGGATGGTCCTCTCCGCCTTCAAACCGGCCGGCGAGGTCCAGTCCACCTCCCCGCGCCCCTGGACCCTCAATCCGTCCCTGGACGCCTTCCGCCGCGTCTTCGACCAGCAGGACTTCGGGCGCTACTTCCTCAACAGCCTCTTCGTCGCGGCCGTCGTCGTCATCGCCTCCGCGCTGATCGCCTTCCTGGCGGCCACCGCCGTGACCCGCTTCAACTTCCGCTTCCGCACGACGCTGCTGGTGATGTTCCTGGTCGCCCAGATGGTGCCGGTGGAGGCCCTGACCATCCCGCTGTTCTTCCTGATGCGGGACGTGGGCGACGCCGTCCCCGGCATCGGCCTGAACACCCTCGGCTCCCTGATCCTGCCGCACCTGGCCTTCTCGCTGCCCTTCGCGATCTGGATGCTGCGCGGCTTCGTCAAGGCGGTGCCCGAGGCGCTGGAGGAGGCCGCCTATATCGACGGCGCCTCCCGCACCCGCTTCCTGTGGCAGATCCTCTTCCCGCTGGTCTTCCCCGGCCTCGTCGCCACCAGCGTCTTCTCCTTCATCTCCACCTGGAACGACTTCCTGTTCGCGAAGTCGTTCATCATCAGCGCCACCGAGAACTCCACCCTCCCCATGGCCCTGCTGGTCTTCTTCAAGCCGGACGAGAACGACTGGGGCGGGATCATGGCAGCATCGACCGTAATGACCATCCCCGTACTGGTCTTCTTCGTACTCGTACAGCGCCGCCTCGTCTCGGGGCTCGGCGGCGCGGTGAAGGACTGATCTGACGCCATGACAGTGATGGACACGGACCTGATACCCGCGCCGCGCCAGTTCGAGCGGCGCTCGGGCTCCGGGGTGACCCTGGCAGTGGACACCGCGCTGGCCGCCGCCCCCGGCACCGAAGGGGTGGCGAGCTGGCTGCGGGCCACGGTCGGCGCGGCGTACGGACTCCAGCTGCCGCCGGGTACGGACACGGGCGGCGGCGAGGTCATCGCGCTGGCCCTCGACGAGACGCTGCCCGCCGAGGGCTACCGGCTCTTCGTCTCCCCGGGGAGCGGCGTACGGATCACCGGCGGCGCCGCGCCCGGCGTCTTCTGGGGGGCGCAGACGCTGCGTCAGCTGCTGGGCGCCGAGGCCTACCGGCGGGCGCCGCTGCCCGGAGCCGCGGCCGTCGTGCCGGCGGTCACCGTCCAGGACGCGCCCCGCTTCGGCTGGCGCGGCACGATGCTGGACGTCTCACGGCACTTCATGCCCAAGGACGGCGTGCTGCGCTACATCGACCTGCTCGCCGCCCACAAGCTGAACGTGCTGCACTTCCACCTCACCGACGACCAGGGCTGGCGCATCGAGATCAAGCGCTACCCGAAGCTGACCGAGGTGGGTGCCTGGCGGGAGCGCACGAAGCTGGGCCACCGCGCCTCGCCCCTGTGGGACGACCGCCCGCACGGCGGCTTCTACACCCAGGACGACATCCGCGAGATCGTCGCCTACGCCCACGCCCGGCATATCAGCGTCGTCCCCGAGATCGACATCCCCGGGCACTCGCAGGCCGCCATCGCGGCATACCCCGAGCTCGGCAACACCGACGTCATCGACACCAACTCCCTGAAGGTCTGGGACACCTGGGGCGTCAACCCCAACGTACTCGCGCCCACTGACAACGCCCTGCGCTTCTACGAGGGCGTACTGGAGGAGGTCCTGGAGCTCTTCCCGTCGCGCTTCATCCACATGGGCGGCGACGAGTGCCCCAAGGACCAGTGGAAGGCCTCGCCGCTCGCCCAGGCCCGCATCAAGGAGCTGGGGGTGGGGGACGAGGACGGGCTGCAGAGCTGGTTCATCCGGCACTTCGACAGCTGGCTGACCGAGCGCGGGCGCCGCCTGATCGGCTGGGACGAGATCCTGGAGGGCGGGCTGGCACCGGGCGCCACGGTCTCCTCCTGGCGCGGCTACGCGGGCGGCATCGCGGCGGCCCAGTCGGGCCACGACGTCATCATGTGCCCCGAGCAGCAGGTGTATCTGGACCACCGTCAGGCCCCCGGCGAGGACGAGCCGGTGCCGATCGGCTTCGTACGGACCCTGGAGGACGTCTACCGCTTCGAGCCCGTACCCCCGCAGCTGACGGACGAACAGGCCGCGCGCGTCCTGGGCACCCAGGCCAACATCTGGACCGAGGTCATGGAGAGCCAGCAGCGGGTGGACTACCAGGCCTTCCCCCGGCTGGTGGCCTTCGCCGAGGTCGCCTGGTCCACGCTGCCGGCGCCCCAGGAGCGCGACTACGCGGACTTCGACCGGCGGATGGGCGCCCACTACGCCCGGCTGGACGCCCTGGGCGTCGCCTACCGTCCGCCGGGCGGCCCCCGTCCGTGGCAGCAGCGCCCCGGCTTGCTCGGACGCCCGATCGAGGGGGCGCCCCCAAACGTGTGAGCCGAGGCGGAAGGTGACCGTCCGCCCGCCGCGGGCCTGGGACGGTGTTCCCCACGCCGAGCCGTGAGCGCGGCACCGCCGTGAGCGGGGCAGGGGTCATAGCGGCCCAAGTGCCATAAATGGCACGAGCCACCGCGAATACGGCCAGTCGCGCCGGGTGTGCCCAAGGGCTCCCAAGGGTGGCAATCGCCGCTCTTGGGAGTCGGCGCGCGAATGCGCACCATCCATCAGGTCGGGGATGGATCGTCGGTTCGCGCACCCTCTCGCCGCAGGCCTGCGAAGATGTGCCAGAGTTGCCACGTCCGGGCCGTGAGCACGTACCGTACGGCGGAGCGGAACAGCCGGGACACCGGGGAAGGGGCAGCTGGGTTGACCACGCACGCACCGCAGGCGTCGCATTCGGTGACGTTGCCGGCCTCGCTCGACGAGGCAGTGGCGGCACTTTCCGCCATGCCCGCCGCCGTGCCCGTCGCCGGCGGCACCGACCTGATGGCCGCAGTCAACTCCGGACTCCTCAGACCCGCGGGCCTGGTCGGCCTCGGCCGGATCAGCGAGATCCGCGGCTGGCAGTACCAGGACGGCCACGCGCTGCTCGGCGCGGGCCTGACCCTCGCCCGTATGGGACGGCCCGACTTCGCGGCCCTCATCCCGGGCCTGGCCGCCGCCGCCCGCGCCGCGGGCCCCCCGCAGATCCGCAACGCCGGGACGCTCGGCGGCAACATCGTCACCTCCGCGCCCACCGGCGACACCCTGCCCGTGCTGGCCGCCCTGGAGGCGACGCTGGTCATCGCGGGCCCCGCGGGAGCCAGGCGCGAGATCCCGGTGAGCCACCTGCTGGCCGGGCGCGAGATGCTGCGCCCCGCCGAACTCGTCGGCTACGTACGGGTGCCGCTGCTGCACGCCCCGCAGACCTTTCTGAAGGCCACCGGGCGCACCGGCCCCGGCCGCGCGATGGCCTCGGTGGCCCTCGTCCTGGACCCGGCGCGGCGCGAGGTGCGCTGCGCGGTCGGCGCGGTGGCCACCATGCCGCTGCGGCCCCTGGAGGCCGAGCAGTGGGTCTCCGCGCTGATCGACTGGGACGGCGAGCGCGTCGTGGTGCCCGAGGCACTGACGGCCTTCGGCGAGTACGTGGCCGCCGCCTGCATCCCGGACCCGGAGCCGCCGCTGGACGGCGCCGAGCCGGCCGCCCTGCCGCCGGCCGCCCGGCACCTGCGTCGTACGGTGGCAGCCCTGGCCCGCCGAGCACTTGGGAGGGCGCTCTCGTGAGTGACGCCGACAACGCAAACCCCCAGCAGCCTCCCGCTGCGCAGCCGCGCTCGGCGGAGGAGACCCAGCCGCTGCGGCTGACGCAGCTGGACTCCCCCCGGCGGCCGCGGCAGCACCAGCAGCCGCAGCAGCCCGGGCAGGGGTGGGAGCCGCTGCCGCAGGGCGGCGAGTACGACGCCGACGCCACGGCCTTCGTCCAGCTCCCCGAGGGCCTGATGACGGGCTACGGCGGCCCGTTGAACCCCTCCGGCGACCCCCTGGACGGCCCGGGCGGCGACCCGCTCGCGGCCCCCGGCCACGGCTACACCCCGCCGTCCTCCTTCCCGGACCCGGCGTCCTACGCCGCCCCCGGGGCGGGCGCGGACCCGTCGGCGGCCGGGCAGTGGACCATGCCCTTCGCGCAGTCCGGCCAGGCGCCGCAGGGCGCCGCGCCCTTGGCCGACCGGCCCCCCGTGGGCGCGGACGCCGCGTGGCCCGCGAGCACCGACGGCGGTACGGGCCAGTGGCCCGCGCCCGGCAGCGGCGACGGCGGCACGGGACAGTGGTCGATCCCCGCCGTCCCCGACGAGGCCCTGGAGGAGTCGGGGGAGTACCTGGTCGGCGACGGCCGTACGGGCGCGCCGGCAGGCGGCCACCCGGGCGCGTACGGCAGCGCCGCGGGCACGCCTGCCGCTCCCGACCCCGCCCTGACCGGACAGTGGACCTTCCCGGCCGAGTCGCACGCCGCCACCGGCCACCCGGCGCCCCCGTACGAGGAACCGGGCCGCGGCACGGTCAGCGCGGCCGAACTCTCCCACGCCCATGGCCTGTTGAGCCCCGGCCCCGAGCAGACCGCGCCGCACGGCACCGCGGGCGCGCAGAGCGAGGCCCCCGCCGAGCAGGCGCCGCAGCCGGGTGCGACCGGCCACTGGTCGCTGCCCTTCGAGGCCACCGGGCAGTGGACGCTGCCCACCGAGCAGGCCCCGCCGTCCGACGTGCCGCCGCCGCAGCCGGCCGGGGACCCGTCGGCCGCGACGGGGCAGTGGCGCATCCCCGTGGCGGGCGATGAGCTCGCCGACCACTCCGGGGAGTTCGTGCTCGGCGGCGTCGGCGATCCGCCGGGCGACCCCCTCGCGGGAGACCGCTTCGCCGGGGACCCCTTCGCGGTGGGTACGGATACGGCTGCGGGCACGGACGTGGCGCCGCCGCCCGTCGCCGACGAAGGTGAGGGCGCGGCGCACGGCGTCGACCACGCTGATCACGCCGATGCCGCAACTCCCGTTGCGCAGGCGGGAACTGGGGATGTTCAGGGGCCTGACGGGCTGACGCCCGAGGCGCCCGATGCGCCGGAGGTCACGGACGCCGCGGATGTACCGGGCACTCCGGCCGTTCCGGATGATCCGGCTGTCGCGGACGGGGTGGACATCCCGTCCGCACCGGCCGTCCCGGACACGCCTGGCGTCCCGGAAGCCGCCACCCCGGAAGAAGCCCCCGCCACCCCGGACGCCCCGGCAACCCCCACAGTCACGGCCGAGGGCGCCCCGGCCGTCCCCGCAGCGGCGTCCCTGGAAGCCGCCGCACCCACCGACCTCGCACCCCCCGCCGCACCGGCACCCCCGACCACCCCGGCCGAGCCGGTCGATTGCGCCGAGTCCATCGAGCCAGTCGAACCGGTCGAGCCCCCGGACCCGTACACCGAACGCCCCCACGCCTCCTACGTCCTGCGCGTCAACGGCATCGACCGCCCCGTCACCGACGCCTGGATCGGCGAGTCCCTGCTGTACGTGCTGCGCGAGCGGCTCGGCCTGGCCGGGGCCAAGGACGGCTGCTCGCAGGGCGAGTGCGGGGCCTGCTCCGTACAGGTCGACGGGCGGCTGGTCGCCTCCTGCCTGGTGCCGGCCGCCACCGCGGCGGGCAGCGAGGTCCGTACGGTCGAGGGCCTGGCCGAGGGCGGCGCGCCCTCCGACGTGCAGTGCGCGCTGGCCGCCTCCGGCGCCGTGCAGTGCGGATTCTGCGTACCCGGCATGGCCATGACCGTCCACGACCTGCTGGAGGGCAACCACGCCCCCACGGAGCTGGAGACCCGGCAGGCCCTGTGCGGCAACCTCTGCCGCTGCTCCGGCTATCGAGGTGTGCTGGACGCGGTCCGCGACGTCGTACAGTCCCGGGCCGCCGCGGCCGAAGCCGCCGCCGGGTCCGAAGCGACCGGCCAGCCGGCCGGCCCCGAGGCGCGCGAGGGCGCCCGCATCCCCCACCAGGCCGGCCCCGCCGACCTGGACGGCCCCCACGGCCCCCCCGGCCGTGGCTCCCATCCCCACGGCCACCACCCGCACGGCCCGGCCGACGATCCGCAGCCGGGAGGTCCCGCATGACCGGCACGTCCGACGGCGCCGGAGCCGTCACCGCGACCCCCGCAGCGGGGACCCCGACCCCGGTGGAGCCGCCCCCGCACGGCCTGGGCGCCTCGCTCCCCTCCGTCGACGTGGCGGCGAAGGCCGAGGGCACCTTCCCGTACGCCGCCGACCTGTGGGCCGAGGGCCTGCTGTGGGCCGCGATCCTGCGCTCCCCGCACCCGCACGCCCGCATCCTGTCCATCGACACCAAGCACGCCGCGGAGATGCCGGGCGTACGGGTCATCGTCACCCACGAGGACGTACCGGGGGACGCCGGGCACGGCCGCGGCACCGCGGATCGCCCCGTCTTCGCCAAGGACCTCATCCGCCACCACGGCGAGCCGATCGCCGCGGTCGCCGCCGACCACCCCGACACGGCCCGCCTCGCCGCCGCCGCCATCGCCGTCGAGTACGAGGTCCTCGAACCGGTCACCGACCCCCAACTCGCCTTCGAGGCGGCGCCGTTGCACCCGGACGGCAATCTGATCCGGCACATCCCGCTGCGCTTCGGCGACCCCGAGGCCACCGGCGAGGTCGTCGTGGAGGGCCTGTACCGCATCGGCCGCCAGGACCCCGCCCCCATCGGCGCCGAGGCCGGGCTCGCCGTGCCGCGCCCCGACGGCGGCGTGGAGATCTACACCGCCTCCACCGACCCGCACACCGACCGCGACCTGGCCGCCGCCTGTTTCGGGCTGGCCCCCGAGCAGGTCAAGGTCGTGGTCACCGGAGTGCCCGGCGCCACCGCCGACCGCGAGGACCCGGGCGTCCAACTCCCGCTCGGCCTGCTGGCGTTGCGCACCGGCTGCCCCGTCAAGCTGGCCGCCACCCGCGAGGAGTCCTTCCTCTCGCACACCCACCGCCACCCCACCCTGCTGAGATACCGTCACCACGCGGACTCCGAGGGCAAGTTGGTCAAGGTCGAGGCGCAGATCCTGATGGACGCGGGCGCGTACGCGGACACCTCCAGCGACGCCCTGGCCGCCGCGGTCTCCTTCGCCTGCGGCCCGTACGTCGTCCCGCACGCCTTCATCGAGGGCTGGGCGGTGCGCACCAACAACCCGCCCTCCGGCCATGTGCGCGGCGAGGGCGCCCTCCAGGTCTGCGCGGCCTACGAGGGGCAAATGGACAAGCTGGCCGCCCAGTTGGGACTGGAGCCCGCCGAGCTCCGGATGCGCAACGTGATGGCCACCGGCGACCTGCTGCCCACCGGCCAGACCGTCACCTGCCCCGCGCCCGTCGCCGAACTCCTGCGCGCCGTCCGGGACGAGCCGCTGCCCGAACTCCCCAAGGACACCCCCGAGGAGGAGTGGCTGCTGCCCGGCGGCCCGGAAGGCGCGGGCGAGCCGGGCGCGGTACGGCGCGGCGTCGGCTACGCGCTCGGCATGGTGCACATGCTCGGCGCGGAGGGCGCCGACGAGGTCTCCACCGCCACCGTCAAGGTCAACGGCTCGGTGGCCACGGTCATCTGCGCCGCGGTCGAGACCGGCGCGGGCTTCTCCACCCTGGCCCGGCAGATCGTCCAGGAGACCCTGGGTATCGACGAGGTCCATGTGGCCGGCGTCGACACCGACCAGCCGCCCGCGGGCCCCGCCTGCCACGGCCGCCACACCTGGGTCTCCGGAGGCGCCGTCGAACGCGCCGCCAAGATGGTCCGCACGCAGCTCCTGCAGCCGCTGGCGCACAAGTTCGGCATGTCCACCGAGCTGCTCCAGATCGCCGACGGCAAGATCACCTCCTACGACGGCGTGCTGAGCACCACGGTCGCCGAGGCCCTGGACGGCAAGGAGCTGTGGGCCACCGCCCAGTGCCGCCCGCACCCCACCGAGCCGCTGGACGAGTCCGGTCAGGGCGACGCCTTCGTGGGCCTGGCCTTCTGCGCGGTGCGCTGCGTCGCCGACGTCGACATCGAGCTGGGCACCGTACGGGTCGTGGAGATGTGCGTCGCCCAGGACGTGGGCCGCGTCCTCAACCCCCGCCAGCTGCGCGCCCGTATCGAGGCCGGGGTCACCCAGGGCCTGGGCGCCGCCCTGATGGAGAACCTGCGCACCACCCGCGGCGTGGTCCGCCACCCCAACCTGACGGGCTACGCCCTGCCCACCGCCCTGGACGCCCCCGACATCCGCATCGTCAAGCTGGTCGAGGAACGGGACGTGGTCGCCCCCTTCGGCGCCAAACCCGCCAGCGCGGTCCCGGTGGTCACCTCCCCGGCCGCGGTCGCCTCGGCCGTACGCGCCGCCACGGGCCGCCCGGTGGGCCGCCTGCCGATCCGTCCGCAGGCCGCGGTGGCACAGCCGTAAGGAAGCCGCCGGCCGGGCGCCGCACTCTCTCCCCGACCGGAATTACCCCTTGCCGCTTCCGTTGTCAGTGGTCGGGCGTAGGGTCCTTGATCGGTGGAGGTTGTGCCGGAACGGGGAGGATGCGTCATGAGGTTGCCGAAGGACATCGGCGGGCTGATTCGGTTCGACGAGGCGGTGCGGGGGCCGCTGCGGACGGTCGCGGAGTGCTTCGCCGAGCACCCCGGCGCGGTGCCCGACGGCGTCGGGGCGATGGTGATCATCGGCGGGGTGTGGGTCGAGGGGTACGAGGAGGAGAAGGTCCTGCTGGACCGGGACACCGGACTGGTCCATACGGCGACGTTCTACGAGAACCCCACCGAAATCGGCGAGTTGGAGCTGCTGGCGCCCGACCTGGACGCCCTGGTCGCGCTCGGCGGGGCGCTGGAGGAGTTCCGGCTGGGCGAGGGGGAGTTCGCGCCTCTGAAGGGGCGTTACGGCCCCGAGGCGGTGTCCCGGCTGACCGCTCTGCTGGTGGAGAGGGTGGCCGAGTGCGACCCCGAGCTGCTGGAGGTCGCCGACGGGGTCTCGGCGTTCTGGAGCGTGGCGGCGCGGGTGCGCCCGCTGAGCCACGCCGCGGGGCCCGGCAAGGACGGCCTGCGCCTCGCGCTGCCGGACGGCATGCTGGAGCGCGCGTTCGGCACTGACGCGGTGGTGCGCTTCGAGGAGAAGGACCTCCCCGACGCCCTCACGCACGCGCCCACCCGCCGCTTCCTGCTGGAACACGGACTGCCCGAGGACGACGGCATGTTCCGCCTGGACCGCGCCGAGCCGCTGCGCCCGCTGGCCGAGTACTACGCCTACGACGAGGACCCCCGCCACGGCGAGGGCAGCCGCCTCCCGGAGGGCGCCGAGGGCCTGGTGCGCCTGGGCTACCTCGTCGAGGACGCCGACCTGGTCGTGGAGGGCGCCACCGGCCGCGTACTGGGCTGGTTCGCCGTCGAGGAGGAACTGGAACCGGTCAACACCGACGTCTCCACCCTCGCCTTCACCCAGTGGCTGATACACACCGTCCAGACCCTGGACGACCACTACGCCCTCAGCGCCACCACCTACCCCATCCTCGCCGCCACCGCCACCGAGGTCCTGCGCACCGCCGACCCCACCGCCTGCGAAGTCACCACCACCCCGGCCTCCACCCCCAGTTGGCGCTACTGGCCGGAAACCTTCGCCGACGAGTCGGCCGGCGTACTGGAAGCCCCGTAGACCCCAACACGAAGGCGGCCCCCACGAAAGTGGGGACCGCCTTCACGGAGCCCACACAGAGGCCGTGATCGGAATCGAACCGACGCTGTGTTTTCCCGGGGGGTAACCCCCGAACCCCCAGCCGGGGGCGCGCCGGACGATGCTTGCCAGAGGCCGTGATCGGAATCGAACCGACGTAACTCGCTTTGCAGGCGAGCCCCTGAGCCACTCGGGCACACGGCCGTGTTGAGGTGTTGTCCTGACCTTAGGCCGCGGGGCGGGGGGTGTGGCAAGGGGGCGTGCGGGGCTGCCATGTGGTTGCAATGCGGGGTTAATGTCCGGGGGAGTGGGGGGTGTCGCGTACGGCGAGCAGGCCGTTGAAGACGCCGACGTACGCCGTGCCGTCGGGGCCCAGGGTGATCGGCGCCCAGCTGTTGTCGTAGCCGGGACCGGTGCCGGTGAGCTGCTTGAACTGGGTGCGGCCGGTGCGGAAGTCGACGGCGGTGAGGTACCAGGCGTCGATGCCCAGGCGGTTCGGCTCCTTGGTGTAGAAGTACAACAGGCCGTTGGCGGTGGAGAGTTTGGCGACGGTGGAGGGGGAGCGTTCCGCGCTCTGCCACACCACGTCGCAGCCGCTGCCGTCCGCGCGGATGTCGATCCGGGTGACGCCGCCGGCCACCGACCTCCCGGCCAGCAGGGAGGTGACGTTCTCGTAGCCGTAATTGTTCTCGACCACCAGGCTGTTGCCGTAGCCGATCAGCGAGTTGTCCGTCGTGGAGGCGCCCGGGCCGAAGACGGGGATCTTGCACACCAGGCGGCGGTCGGCGGCGGACGGCGCGCGGTCGTAGACCAGGACGTGCATGCGGTCGTCCGCGTTGTCGGTGATGGCGACGTACTCCCGCCCGCCCGTGCCCAGCAGGGTCGGGGTGGTCCCCGAGCCCTGGCTGACCGAGCCCGGCTTGCCGCCCGTACCGCGGTCGTAGCTCTCGCGCCACTGGACGCGCGGGGTGCCGTCCGCGTCGGCGCGCAGGCTGTACAGGGCGTGGTCGGAGACGACCGAGACGCCGTCGCGGGCGGCGGAGAAGCTGTTCTGGATCTCCTCGCCGGGCAGCCGCACCGAGCGCACCGCACCGGTGCCGGGCGCGATGGTGCCGATCCGGCCCTTGCGGGTCACCCACCACACCCGGCCGTCCCAATCAGGCTGCACGGAGGTGACCGGGTCGCAGTCGCCCTTGGGGTACAGGTTGGTCCAGCCGACGCAGTCGTGCGGCACGTACGGCGTCAGATCCCAGTCGTCCACGACCGTGAACCGCCAACTGCCCTCCGCCGTACGGGAGTGCGCCAGGCGCAGCACATGCTGGCGGGAGTCGGCCAGGACGACCCGGTCCTGGTCGTCGAGGTAGAAGTACGCCCCGCCGGAGGTGTCCTTGAAGATCTTGGAGAAGTCCAGCCGGGTGATCGCCTCGACGCTGGAGGGCCGCTGCGGCAGCCGGTACTCGGCGAGCGTGGCCAGCGAGCGCGGATCCAGCAGCTTGAGCCGGAACCCCTCGAAGGTGCCGCAGACCGTCAGCAGCCGCCCGCCCGCGTCGAAGGTGACCGTGGCGCACTCGCCGCCCAGCACCGCCATCCGCTCGCTGCGCACCGCGGGCCCGGCGCCCAGCGGCCCGGGATAGGGGTGCGTGTCGCTGCTCGCGCCGTCGCCGTGCATCCCGGCCCGGCCGTTGGGTGCCAGGTACGGGTGCTGCGGCGGCGCCTGATCCCCGGGCAGGGGCCGGGCCGTACCCGCGGCGCCCTCGTACTGCGGCACCAGCCGATGCCCCGGCGTCTTGGGGATGGAATCCGCCCGGGCGCCCTGCGCGGGCCCGAGGACCGCCAGCAGCGCGAGTGCCCCCGCCGCGATCGCCGCTCTCGCCCGCCCGCCAACTCTCCGGTACGACATGGGAGTTACCTCATCCGTCGGTGACGGCCGACGAGGCTAGGCCGGGGCCGTACAGGAGTCCATGCCCGCTCGCACCCCGCCACGCGGAGTTCATCCACCCACCCCGCGCCTTTCGGCCACCCCAGTGCTCCGCGGGCCCGTGGGGGCCGGTCGCGCAGCTCCCCACGCCCCTTACAGGCTGACCCCCTCACTCCACCGACCGCAGGAACTCCTCCACCACAGGGCCGAACAGCAGCGGTTCATCCACCCACGGGTAGTGCCCCACCTCGTGCAGCGGCCGTACCCTGCCCGCCGGGAAGGACGCGGCGACCAGCTCGCCCGCCCGCATGCCGGTCACCGCGTCCCGGTCCCCGGTCACCACCAGCACCGGGCAGTCCACTTGTGCCAGTCCCGCCAGCAGCGCACGCCGCGCCTGTTCGTCCACGCCCTGCCAGAACCCGGCCCGCGGCACGGGCCCCAACTGCCCGCCCTCGGCCGCCGCATGGGCCTGCTGCGGCTCATCCCACCGGGCGTACGCGAGCGGCGCCGCGCGCAGCAACTGCTCCCGCACCTCCTCCATGTCGTCGCTCTCCACCAGCCGCTGCACCGCCACCGAGGCCTCGGGCCACCACTGCTCGTGCATCCGCGACTCGAAGATCTGCCGGGCGTCGTCGGGCAGTTCGCCCTGGAGCCGGGAGCCCGGGCACACCAGCACGAGCCGGGTCAGCCGCTGCGGATACATCGCCGCGTACGCCTGCGCGGTGGCCGCCGCCGCGTCGTGCGCCAGCAGCGCGAACCGCTCAAGACCCAGATGCGCCCGCAGCGCCTCCAGGTCCTCGGCCAGCCGCGGGAAGGCGTACTGCGCCGGGTCCTGCGCGGCGGGGGAGTCGCCCGTACCCCGGCTGTCCGGGACGATCAGCTCCCGCTCGCGGGACATCCCGCCCAGATCCCCCAGGTACGCGGCGTCCCGCCCCGGCCCTCCGGCCAGGCACACCAGCGGTGGCAGCCCGGAGCCTTCGGGGCCCAGCGTGCGGTAGTGGAGTTCGCTGTCGTCGTACGAGCGATAGTGCGGCATACCCGCCAGCTTGCCCCACCGCCCGCGCAAGGCCTCCGGACGTAGGCCCAACGGCCGAGCGCGGACCCGTCGCACGACAGGCGCGTAACGCCGTATCGGCTCTTACGCTGGCCGTCATGACCGCCGACGACCGCGCCGACACAGCCGCCCCGATATCCCTCGCGCCCACCCTGCCCGGGCAACGGGACACCGCGCCCCAACCGCACGAGGGCGTGCTGGGCCGCAGCCACCGGGCGCTGACCTTCGGGATCATCTCCGTCGTCTCCCTCATCGCCTTCGAGGCGAGCGCGGTCAACACCTCCATGCCGATCGCCGCCGACGCCCTCAACGGCATCGAGCTGTACGCCTTCGCCTTCTCCGCCTACTTCACGGCGAGCCTGTTCGCCATGGCGCTGTCGGGGGAGTGGAGCGACCGCAGCGGCCCGCTCGCGCCGCTGTTCACCGGCATCGCCACCTTCGGCGCGGGCCTGGTGATCGCGGGCTCGGCCCAGCAGATGTGGATGTTCGTGGCGGGCCGCGGCGTACAGGGGCTGGGCGGCGGCCTGGTGATCGTCTCCCTGTACGTCGTCGTCGGCCGCGCCTACCCCGAGCGGCTGCGCCCTTCGATCATGGCCGCCTTCTCCGCGGCGTGGGTGCTGCCCGTCATCGTCGGTCCGCTCGTCGCCGGATCGGTGACCGAGAACCTGGGCTGGCGCTGGGTCTTCCTCTCCATCCCGGTCCTGGTCCTGCTCCCGCTGGCCGTGATGCTGCCCGCCCTGCGCAAGCTGCCGCGCCCGACGGGCGCCACGGCGCTGAACCGGCGCCGCATCCTGCTCGCGCTCGCCGCGGCCGCCGGGGCCGGGCTGCTGCAGTACGCGGGCCAGGACCGCAGCTGGGCCGCCCTGATCCCGGCCGCCGCCGGGCTGGCCCTCCTGGTGCCGGCCATCCTGCGCCTGCTGCCCAGGGGCACCTTCCGCGCGGCCCGCGGACTGCCCTGCGTCGTCCTCGTCCGCGGCCTGGCGGCCGGCTCCTTCCTCGCGGCGGAGAGCTTCATCCCGCTCCTCCTGGTCAGCGACCGCGGCCTGTCGGCCACGATGGCCGGGCTCTCGCTCACCGCGGGCGGGCTGACGTGGGCCCTTGGCTCGTACACCCAGAGCAGGCCCCGCCTGGAGCCGTACCGCGAGCGGATCATGGGCCTGGGCATGCTCTGCATCGCCCTCGCGATCCTCATGGCGCCGCTGGCGCTGATCGACGCGATGCCGGCCTGGATCGTCGCCCTCGCCTGGGCGATCGGGGGGTACGGCATGGGTCTGACGATCTCCAGCGGCAGCGTGCTCCTGCTGAAGCTGTCCCGCCCGGAGGAGGCGGGGATCAACTCCGCGTCCCTCCAGGTCTCCGACGCGCTCGGCAACATCGCCTTCGTGAGCGCCTCGGGCGTCCTGTTCACCGCCTTCGGCGGCGGCTCGGTCGCCCTCGGCGCCGCGGCCTCCGGTGCGGCCCACACCCCCGCCTTCCTCGCCGTCTTCACGGCCATGGCCCTCACGGCCCTGTCCGGCGCCGCCGCATCCACACGCCTCGCCCCGCGCCCGGCCGACGCCGCGTAACCCCCCCCGCCGCCGCGCGCCCGCCCCCCCGGCCCAGCCGGGAATCTCGGCGGCTCCGCCCCCTCGTCCTCAATCGCCGGACGGGCTAAATATCGCTCCGCTCGTCCTCAAACGCCGGACGGGCTGGGGGTGCGGGTCTTGCCCCGGAGTCAGCGTCGGCCGGTGGTCGCTTCGCTCGTCCTCAAGCGCCGGACGGGCTGGGGGTGCGGGTCTCGCCCCGGAGCCAGCGCCGGCCGGTGGTCGCTTCGCTCGTCCTCAAGCGCCGGACGGGCTGGAAGGTGCGGGTCTCGCCCCTGATGCCCGCGCCCGCCGGTGGTCGCTCCGCTCGTTCGTCCTCAAGCGCCGGACGGGCTGTGAATGGTGCCGGCCTCGGGGTGTCGGGGTGTCGGGGTGTCGGGATGGAAGATGCCGCCCGCAGACGCTGGACCGGCGGAAGGGGACGTACCGGGGGGTGTCCCCGCAGAGATTCAGGCGCGACTCCCGGCTCACCTTGCCTGAGAGGTGAGCGCGCCGACCGAGGAGACACCCCCCGGTGCGGCCCCGACCCCGTACACAGGGCGTGCGCAGCCCAGCACGGGCAACAACTCGGCCACGGTGGGCAGCGCGGCACTCAGCGCCGAAACCCACGGGTACGGCGGCGACGCGGCACTCAGCGCCGAAACCCACGGGTACGGCGGCGACGCGGTACGCAGCGCCGAAACCCATGGGTACGGCGGCGACGCGGTACGCAGCGCCGAAACCTTCCCCGGTCGGCCGCAGCGCACTCGCAACACGACCCCCGCCGCGAAACCCGAGGCCACAGCGTCGCGATGGGCATCGTCGGTCACAAGGCCCCCGCCAGGGGTAGGCTTGCGCGGTTGCCGATCGCCGAGCCAGCCCGACGGAGACCGTGACTACCACCACCAGCGCCACCAACAACCACCACCTGTCCCCCGCCTTCCCCGGACGGGCCCCGTGGGGTACCGCGAACAAGCTGCGCGCCTGGCAGCAGGCGGCGATGGACAGATACATCCAGAGCCAGCCCCGCGACTTCCTGGCCGTCGCGACGCCCGGCGCGGGCAAGACGACCTTCGCACTGACCCTCGCCTCATGGCTGCTGCACCACCACGTCGTCCAGCAGGTGACCGTGGTCGCACCGACCGAGCACCTGAAGAAGCAGTGGGCCGAGGCCGCCGCCCGGATAGGGATCAAGCTGGACCCGGAGTACAGCGCGGGCCCGCTGGGCAAGGAGTACCACGGCGTAGCCGTGACGTACGCGGGCGTCGGCGTACGCCCCATGCTGCACCGCAACCGTATCGAGCAGCGCAAGACGCTGGTCATCCTCGACGAGATCCACCACGCCGGTGACTCCAAGTCCTGGGGCGAGGCGTGCCTGGAGGCGTTCGAGCCGGCCACCCGCCGCCTCGCGCTGACCGGCACTCCCTTCCGCTCCGACACCAACCCCATCCCCTTCGTCACCTACGAAGAGGGCAACGACGGCATCCGCCGCAGTGCCGCCGACTACACCTACGGCTACGGGAACGCCCTGAGCGACGGCGTCGTCCGCCCGGTGATCTTCCTCTCGTACAGCGGCAACATGCGCTGGCGCACCAAGGCCGGCGACGAGATCGCCGCGCGCCTGGGCGAGCCGATGACCAAGGACGCGGTCTCGCAGGCCTGGCGTACCGCCCTGGACCCGCGCGGCGACTGGATGCCGAACGTGCTGCGCGCCGCCGACCAGCGCCTGACCGAGGTCCGCAAGGCGATACCGGACGCGGGCGCGCTGGTGATCGCCTCCGATCAGGAACAGGCCCGTGCGTACGCGAAGTTGATCCGCGAGATCACCGGCCAGGGCGCCACCCTGGTGCTGTCCGACGACAGCGGCGCCTCCCAGCGCATCGACGACTTCTCCAGCTCCGACGACCGCTGGATGGTCGCGGTCCGGATGGTGTCCGAGGGCGTCGACGTCCCGCGCCTGGCGGTCGGCGTCTATGCCACCACCATCTCCACCCCCCTCTTCTTCGCCCAGGCCGTCGGCCGTTTCGTACGCTCGCGCAAGCGCGGCGAGACGGCCTCGGTCTTCCTGCCCACCGTCCCGATGCTGCTCGGCTTCGCCAACGAGATGGAGGTCGAGCGCGACCACGTCCTGGACAAGCCGAAGAAGGACACCGAGGAAGATCCCTACGCCGAGTCCGAGAAGGAGATGGACGAGGCCAACAAGCAGCAGGACGAGGACACCGGCGAGCAGGAGCAGTTCTCCTTCGAGGCGCTGGAGTCCGAGGCGGTCTTCGACCGGGTGCTGTTCAACAGCGCCGAGTTCGGTATGCAGGCCCACCCCGGCAGCGAGGAGGAGCAGGACTACCTCGGCATCCCCGGGCTGCTGGAGCCGGACCAGGTGCAGCTGCTGCTGCAGAAGCGGCAGGCCCGCCAGATAGCGCACAGCAAGAAGAGGCCGGACTCCGAGGCCGATCTGCTGGAGCTGCCGGCCGAGCGCCGCCCGGTGGTCACGCACAAGGAGCTGCTGGAGCTGCGCAAGCAGCTGAATACGCTGGTGGGTGCGTACGTCCACCAGAGCGGCAAGCCGCACGGCGTGATCCACACCGAGCTGCGCCGGGTGTGCGGCGGCCCGCCGAGTGCGGAGGCGACCGCCGGACAGCTGCGCGAGCGGATCAAGAAGGTCCAGGAGTGGGCGACACGGATGCGCTGACACCGGCGGCACCAACAGAACCAACAGAACCAACAGAACCGGCGGCACCGGCCCACCGGACTCCGGCCCACCGCTGACGCTCCCGCGAAGGGCAGCACCTCCTCACGAGGTGCTGCCCTTCGTCACGCCTGGCGGAACTCCGCCCCACACCCCGGGGACCTAGCCCCCGTTTCATGGCAGAACGGACTTCGATGGCCCGGATTCTGGACGGAGTCTTCCGCTCACCGGACTGGCTCGCTACTGTCCCGGTCACGCACACGCCCCGTGGCAGCGCCGCCGCGGAGCGCAGCCGGTGCCAAACGGCCGGCGGCCTCTTGCGCGCGCTGCTCTGGGACCAGCAGCGCCACACGCGTCACAGAAGCCGCCACTCACCCGAGGAGGGGGCGTCGTGACCGCGGAGACCTCCCAGACGCTCGACCGAGGACTGCGCGTCCTCAAGCTGCTCGCCGACACCGACCACGGCCTGACCGTCACCGAGCTGTCCAACAAGCTCGGCGTCAACCGGACCGTGGTCTACCGTCTGCTCGCGACCCTGGAGCAGCACGCGCTGGTACGCCGCGACATCGGCGGCCGGGCGCGGGTGGGCCTGGGCGTGCTGCGCCTGGGCCGCCAGGTGCACCCCCTGGTGCGGGAGGCGGCGCTGCCCGCGCTGCGCTCGCTGGCCGAGGACATAGGGGCCACCGCCCATCTCACGCTCGTCGACGGTACGGAGGCGCTCGCCGTCGCCGTCGTCGAGCCGACCTGGACCGACTACCACGTCGCCTACCGCGCCGGCTTCCGCCACCCGCTGGACCGGGGCGCGGCGGGCCGGGCGATCCTCAAGGCCCGCCAGGGCCGGGTCGAGGACGCCGGACTGGCCCTGACGCACGGGGAGTTGGAGGCGGGGGCCAGCGGGGCCGCCGCGCCGCTGCTCGGGGTGAGCGGCATCGAGGGGAGTGTGGGCGTGGTCATGCTCGCGGACTCGGTGCCCGAGCGCGTCGGCCCGCGGGTGGTCGAGGCGGCCAGAGAGGTGGCCGACGCCCTGCGCTGAACGGCGGGCTCCGCGGCGTACGGCCCCCAGCCGTACGCCTCCGAGCGCTCCCCGAACCCCCGGGCCCCCGGGCCCCCGAACCCCTGCGCCCCGAACCCCTCGATCCCCTCGATCCCCCCGATCCCCCCCCGAGCCCCCCGAGCCCCCTGGGACGGGTGGTAAACCGGAGCAGGTCATTTAGGGTGGCGGGGTGTCTTCTCGCGCCCGCGCCCTGGCGGTCTGCTCCGCCCTCGTCATCGCGCTCCTCGCCACCGCGGCCTTCGCGCCGCTGCCGTTCTCGGTCGCCTACCCCGGGCTGACGGCGAATGTCCTGGGGGCCGACAAGGGCAAGCAGGTGATCACGATCAGCGGTGCCCCGACCCGTAAGGCCAGCGGGCAGCTGCGCATGGTGGCGATCGTGGCCACCGGGCCGGACGCCACCGTCCGCTTTCCGGACGTCGCCCGGGCGTGGTTCGCCACCGACCAGGCGGTGATGCCGCGCGACTCCGTCTACCCCGTCGGCGACAACTCCGAGGAGATCGCGGAGCACAACGCCGACCAGATGAAGCAGTCCCAGAACACCGCGGTCCAGGCCGCGCTGGGCTACCTGAACAAGTCCGGCAAGGACCTCAAGATCGACCTCAGCCTGGGGACCGTGGGCGGCCCCAGCGCGGGCCTGCTGTTCTCGCTGGGCATCATCGACAAGCTGGCGGGCGACGGCAAGGGCGGCGACCTGACCGGCGGCCGTACGATCGCGGGCACCGGCACCATCAGCCCCGACGGCAAGGTCGGCGCGGTCGGCGGCGTCCCCCTGAAGGTCCAGGCGGCCGGGCGCGACGGTGCCAGCGTCTTCCTCGTCCCCAAGAACGAGTGCTCCGACGCCCAGGCCGAACTCCCCTCCGGCGTACGCCTGATCCCCGTCACCACGCTCTCCGGCGCGGTGGACTCCCTCAAGGCCCTCAAGTCGGGCGGCCAGGTCCCCACCTGCTGACCCGTACCTGGGCCCCGCCCGGACCTCCTCACCCGGGACCTCCTCACCCTTCCCGGATGAACCCCTCCTTGACCAGCCACTCCTTCGCCACCTCGTGCGGGTCCTGCCCGTCCACATCCACCTTGGCGTTGAGGCTCTGGGCGACGTCGTTGTCGAGCGCCTTGGTGACAGGGTCGAGGACGGCGGCGATGCGGGGGTACTTCTTCATGGTCGCGGCGTTCATCTCGGGTGCCGCGTTGTAGTTGGGGAAGAAGTGCTTGTCGTCGGCGAGCACGTTCAGCCCCATGGCCTTGATGCGGCCGTCGGTGGTGAAGACCTCGCCGAAGGTGCAGGCGCCGCCCTGGGAGGTCTCGGTGTAGACGACGCCGCCGGTCATCTTCTTGATGTGGGAGGAGGGGATCTTCATGCCGTACGCCTTGGCCATGCCCGGCAGCCCGTCGTTGCGCGCGGCGAACTCGTTCTCCACGCACAGGGTGACCGCGCCGGGGTTCTTGCGCGAGAGCTCGGCGACGTCGGAGAGGGTCTTGACGCCGTACTTGCGCTGGTTGGCGTCGTTCAGGGCCAGCGCGTAGGTGTTGTTGAGCGAGGAGGGCGGCAGCCAGACGATGCCGTTCCTGGCGTCGGCGTCCTTGACCGCCTGCCACTGCTTCTGCGGGTCGGTGATCGGCTCGGTGTGGCCGAGGTGGGTGATCCAGCCGGTGCCGGTGTACTCGTACATCCCGTCCGCCGTACCGGACTTGACCGCCTCGCGGGCGCCGATGGTGCCCTGGATGTTGGTCTTGTCGATGACGGTGGCGCCGGCCGCCTTGAAGACCAGGCCCATCATCTGGCCGAGGATGATGTTCTCGGTGAACTCCTTGGAGGTGACGGTCAGTTCGGCGCCCTCCAGCGGCTTTCCCTGGGCCCCGGCCCGTCCCGGCTCGACGTCGTCGGTCATCGGGCTGCCGCTGACCAGCCCGCAGCCGCTCAGGGCCAGGGGCGCCAGCGCCAGCAGGACGCCGGTGGCGGCGGCGACCGCCCGGTGGGCGCGGTTGCGCGAGCGCATCATGCCGTACCCTCCAATCCCCTTGGCCGCAGCATGAGTTCGGCCAGCGAGGCCAGCCAGTCCACCAGCAGGGCGAGCGCCACGGTCAGTACGGACCCCAGGACCAGCACCGGCATCCGCTGGGTGATGATGCCGGCCGAGATCAGATCGCCCAGGCCCCCGCCGCCGCCGAAGGTGGCTAGTGTCGCGGTGCCGACGTTCAGGACCAGCGCGTTGCGTACGCCCGCCAGGATCAGCGGTACGGCCAGCGGGAGTTCGACCTTGGCCAGCACGCCCAGCGGCGACATGCCGATACCGCGGGCGGCCTCGGTCAGGGTCGGGTCGATGGCGTTCAGACCGGCGATGGTATTGGCCAGCACCGGCAGTACGGCGTAGATGACCATGCCGATGACGGCGGCCTTCTCGCCGATGCCGAGCCAGATGACCAGCAGCACCAGCAGACCCAGGGCCGGGATGGCCTGGCCGAGGTTGGCGAAGGCCATCGCGATCGGCGTGGCCTTGCGGAGCTTGCTGCGGGTCAGCGCGATGCCGAGCGGGATGGCGATGACCAGGACCAGGACGGTGGAGATCGCGGTGAGCTGGACGTGCTGGCGCAGCGCGATCCACACCTTGCCGTCGTCGACCGCCTGGTGGGCGATGGAGTCCAGGTGGGCGCCGCGGAACCACAGCCAGGTGGCGAGCAGCGCGGCCGCCAGCACCGCGGGCAGCACGACGGCCTTCTGCCAGGTGATACGGCGGGGGAGCCTGGCGGAGGGGGCCGCGGCCGCCTCGTGGGCTCCGGCTGCCTCGGCGGCCTCGTCGCCGTATTCCAGCTCCGGGTCCGGCTCGTCGCGGAAGGCCAGCCCGCGCACCTCGTGCTCGCCCGGCGGCCGCTCGCCGGGCTGCGGCGTGCCCCGGCCGCGCGGACTCATGCCGGGCCTCCTTGCGCCGTGCCCGCGCCGTCGGTGCCCGCCACGCCCTCCTGCTCCATGTGCGTGTGGTGCGCGCGCTGTTCCTCCAGCTGGTGCTGGTGCTCCACGGCCTCCAGCCGGTCCGCCTCCAGCAGTTCGTGGACGTTGTTCATCAGCGTCTCCATGTCGACCACGCCGATGTACTCGCCGCGCCGCCCGGTGACCGCGACCCGGCCCGCGTTGTCGGTGAGCACCGCCTCCAGGGCGTCGCGCAGCGTCGCGTCGCGGGTGACCGTGTCGTGCACGAGGGTGCCGGCGCGCGCCAGGGACCCCTTGGCGCGCATCAGATCGCCGCGCCGCAGCCACTTGTACGGGCGCCGGTGCCGGTCCAGCAGCAGCACCTCGTTGGTGGAGCCGGAGCGCAGCAGGTCGAAGATGTTCTGCAGCGGGTCGTCCACCTGGGCGGTGGGGAAGTCGACCACGCCCACGTCCCGTACGCGCGTCAGGTTCAGGCGCTTGAGCGCGGCCCCCGCGCCCACGAACCCGGAGACGAAGTCGTCGGTGGGGTTGGTGAGGATGGCCTCGGGGGTGTCGAACTGGGCGATGTGCGAGCGCTCGCGCAGCACCGCGATGCGGTCGCCCAGCTTGATGGCCTCGTCGAAGTCGTGGGTGACGAAGACGATGGTCTTGTGCAGCTCGTGCTGGAGGCGGATCAGTTCGTCCTGGAGGTGGTCGCGGGTGATGGGGTCGACCGCGCCGAAGGGCTCGTCCATCAGCAGCACGGGCGGGTCGGCGGCCAGCGCGCGGGCCACTCCGACGCGCTGCTGCTGGCCGCCGGAGAGCTGGCGCGGATAGCGGCCGCGGAACTCGCCCGGGTCCAGCCCGACCAGGTCGAGCATCTCCTCGACCCGGGCGGTGATACGGGACTTGGACCAGCCGGTCATCTTCGGTACGAGCGCGATGTTCTGAGCGACCGTCATGTGCGGGAAGAGCCCGGAGGACTGGATCGCATAGCCGATCTTGCGCCGCAGCCGGACGGGGTCGATGTCGGTGACGTCCTCGTCGTCGATGCGGATACGGCCCGAGGTGGGCTCGATCAGCCGGTTGATCATCTTCAGGGTGGTGGACTTCCCGCAGCCGGAGGGCCCCACGAAGACGACCAGCTCGCCCGCTTTGATCTCCATGTTGACGTCGTCCACCGCGGGGCTGGGGTTGCCCGGGTAGCGCTTGGTGAGGTTCTCCAGCTGGATACTGGCGCCAGACGTCGTGGATGCGGCGGACGCGGCGGCGGGCTCGGTCACTTCGGTCGTGTCGGCCGTCTCAGGCACGGATCCCCCTCGGGATGGTCAGGCGTCCGATGAGCACGTACGCGGCGTCGAAGAGCAGGGCCAGGACCACGATCCCCAGCGTTCCCGACAGGACCTGGTTGAGCGCGTTGGCGCTGCCAAGGGAGGCGATGCCGCGGAAGATCTCGTTGCCGAGCCCGGGGCCCGAGGCGTAGGCGGCGATCGCCGCGATGCCCATCAGCATCTGGGTGGCGACCCGGATGCCGGTGAGGATCGGCGGCCAGGCCAGCGGCAGTTCGACCTTGACGAGGCGGGCGATACGGGACATCCCGATGCCCTTGGCGGCGTCGACCAGGGACGGGTCCACCCCGCGCAGGCCGACGATGGCGTTGCGCACGATGGGCAGCAGCCCGTACAGGGTCAGTGCGATCACCGTGGGCGCGACGCCCAGTCCCACGACCGGGATCAGCAGACCGATCATGGCCAGCGAGGGGATGGTCAGGATCGTGGCGGTCGTGGTGGTGGCGAGGTTGCCCGCCCATTCGCTGCGGTAGGTCAGCACGCCGATCAGCACGCCGAGCACGGTGGCGATCACCATGCACTGGAAGACGGCGCTGGCGTGCTGGTACGTGTCCGTCAGCAGCTGGGCGTGCCGGTTGCCGACGTACTCCCAGAAGCTCACCTGATGCATCTCCTCGGTCAGTCGCCCGAAGCCTGCTTGACCAGCGGGATGATCCGCAGCGGAACCGGATTCTCCATGACGATCGCCGTGGAGGCCCGCACGATGCCATCAAAGCCCACAACCCGGTCGATCACACGCTGCAGATCGGCGTTGGAGCGGGCGACCAGGCGGCACAGCATGTCGCCGTGCCCGGTGGTGGTGTGCAGTTCCAGCACCTCGGGCACGGACCTCAAGTGGGTGCGGACATCGGCTCCTTGGCCCTGTTTGATCTCCAGGGTGGCGAAGGCGGTGACGGGGTACCCGAGCGCCGCGGGGTCCACCTCCGGGCCGAATCCGCGAATCACTCCATTCGACTGAAGCCGTTCCAGGCGCGCCTGTACGGTCCCGCGGGCCACGCCCAGGCGGCGGGAGGCCTCCAGGACACCGATGCGGGGTTCGTGCGCGAGCAGTGCGATGAGCCGGCCGTCCAAATGATCGATCGCCATGGGCTGTCTCCCCGAAAACGGTGGGCATCCTGTACACAACGCCCGGCGATACTGCCGGATCGCTATGCATAATGCCCACTCGAAACGCAAACTATTGCGCACCTTGTGGATCGGAGGGAGCCTGCCGCCATGACTGAGACCCTTGATGGCACCCCCGGTACCGCGCGGCAGGCAGACCCCTTCCCGGTGAAGGGGATGGACGCGGTCGTCTTCGCCGTCGGCAATGCCAAGCAGGCGGCCCACTACTACTCGACGGCCTTCGGCATGAAGCGGGTCGCCTACTCCGGACCGGAGAACGGCAGCCGCGAGACGGCCAGTTACGTACTGGAGTCCGGCGCCGGCCGCTTCGTGTTCACCTCCGTCATCAAGCCCACCACCGAGTGGGGCCGCTTCCTGGCCGACCACGTCGCCGCCCACGGCGATGGAGTGGTCGACCTGGCGATCGAGGTGCCGGACGCCCGTGCCGCGTACGCCTACGCCATCGAGCACGGCGCCACCGGCCTTCAGGAGCCCTACGAGGCCAAGGACGAGCACGGCACGGTCGTGCGCGCGGTGATCGCCACCTACGGCAAGACCCGGCACACCCTCGTCGAGCGCTCCGGATACGACGGCCCCTACCTGCCCGGCTTCGTGGCCGCCGCCCCGCTGGTCGAGCCGCCGGCCAAGCGCTTCTTCCAGGCCATCGACCACTGCGTGGGCAATGTCGAACTGGGCAAGATGGACGAGTGGGTGGCGTTCTACAACAACGTCATGGGCTTCACCAACATGAAGGAGTTCGTCGGCGACGACATCGCCACGGAGTACTCGGCGCTGATGTCCAAGGTCGTCGCCGACGGCAAGCGCAAGGTGAAGTTCCCGCTCAACGAGCCGGCCATCGCCAAGAAGAAGTCGCAGATCGACGAGTACCTGGAGTTCTACGGCGGCCCCGGCGTCCAGCACATCGCGCTGGCCACCAACGACATCGTCTCCTCGGTACGGGCCATGCGGGCGGCCGGGGTGGAGTTCCTGGACACCCCCGACTCCTACTACGACACCCTGGGCGAGTGGGCGGGCGAGACCCGGGTGCCGGTCGAGACGCTGCGCGAGCTGAAGATCCTGGTCGACCGCGACGAGGACGGCTATCTGCTGCAGATCTTCACCAAGCCGGTCCAGGACCGCCCCACCGTCTTCTTCGAGATGATCGAGCGGCACGGCTCGCAGGGCTTCGGCAAGGGCAACTTCAAGGCCCTGTTCGAGGCGATCGAGCGGGAGCAGGAGAAGCGCGGCAACCTCTGATGCCCTGAGGCGACAGCCTCTGACGCCCCGAGCGCCGTCACCCCCGCCGCACGGCACCGCGGCCCCGCCGGACCCTGACCCGGCGGGGCCGCGGTGTCTGCGCGGGGAGCGCACGGCGGTTTTCCCGCGGCCCGCGGTCGCATTCGCGTCGTATCCCCGCCGCCGGAAGATTCTTGGCCGGTCTCTCTTGCCGTCGCACGCCCCTGTTGCGTCAATGGGCAGCACCGCACCCGACTGACCGTCAGAAACCGTGCCCGGCACGACAGTCGGGCCCCCGGCGCAAGGGAAAGGCATGCGATGAGACGTGAGCAGCTCGGCATCGGTATCGCCGCGGCGGCGGTGGCCCTGGCCGCCGGCGCCCTCGCCCTGGCCCCGGCGGCCGCGGCCAGTGGCGCCGCCGCCACCGCGACCGCCTCGTACGACTGCGGCTCCTTCGGCAGCGGCCAGGCCACCCTGACCGCCACCAGCAGCGGTACGGACGCGAGCATCACCCTGTCCACCTCGGCCATCAAGGCGCCGGTCGAGCTCGCCGAGAACTCCATCACCTCCCGGCTCACCCTCGCCAGGAGCGGCGCCGGCACCACCGACTTCACCGGCACCGCCAACCCCGCGATGGCGGTCGGCGACGACATCGCCGTCGGCCCCCTGAAGGGCACCGTCGCGCCGGGCGACAGCCTGGACTCCTTCCTGCCGGGCCCCGGCCAGGACTCGCTGACGATCTCCGTCCTGGGCGTCACGGTGACCTGCGACGCCACCTCGCTCCAGTCGCCGGGGCCGTTCACCTTCTGAAGGCCCGGAAGCCGAACGGGCCTATGGCTCCAGCCCGTACAGGCGCGCCCTGGTCCGCTTCACGTCCTCCTCCGAGGGCGGCCGCGGGGCCGGGGCGAAGCCGCGGGCGCCCCAGTCGCCGGTGAGCAGCGAGAGCGCCACATCGTTCCTGGCCAGCGCCGTGGTGTCGGCGGCCGGGACGCTCTCCGGCGCGTTCGGGTCCAGCCCCAGCCGCACCTTGTAGCACGTGGCGCAGGTGGCCGGATCCGGTACGTAGGACAGCGTCACGTTCCGGGCCCGGCCCACATTGGCGAAGGCCACCCCGCCGTCCGGGCGCACCGGATAGTTGATGTTCAACGCCGTGCCGGTCGGCAGGAGTTGGCCGCCGCGCGCCGTCGCGGCGAGCCGGTCGACCACGCGCACCGCGAAGTCGGTGGCCCGACCGACGGAGGGGAACGGGTTCTGCGGATCGCGCGGGTCGTAGTCCACGCTCACCGCCAGCGCCGGTACGTCCCCGTCCCCCGCGGCGACCGTCGCGCCCACCGTCCCGGAGTGGTTGGCGGCGGGCCCGGCGTTCGCGCCGGGGTTGACGCCGGAGACCACCAGGTCGGGGCGGCCGCCGGGCCGGCCGGCGAAGGCGTGCTGGACGCCGAAGGCGACGGCGTCGCCGGGGGAGCCGCCCACCGACCAGATGTCCGGCTCCACCTCCTGCGCGCGCAGCGAGGCGTTGGGGGTGAAGGTCATGCCGGTGCCGCGCCCGGACATGTTCTCGCTGGGCGCCACGATCACCGCGTCGTGCCCGGCCTTGCGCAACGCGGCCTGCAGCCCACGGAGATAGGGGTGCTGGTAGCCGTCGTCGTTGCTGACCAGGATGCGCAGGCCGGGCGCGGCGCGCTCCTCGGGTGCGGCGGGCTGCCCCAGCGCCGTGGGCCCCGCCCCAGCCACCAGCGCGCCCGTCGCCGCGACGGCCCCGGCCAGTGCGACTGCTCTTGTGCGTACGGGATTCGACATGGGTCACCTTCCTGGTGCGGATCAGTGACACGGAAACCGGACGAGAGCCCGCGCACCGTAGAGCTGACATACCGCGATGGGAAGGCGTACAAGTCCTCCTCGCCCTCCCGCCACAAACCCCGCGCAAGGGGAGGAGACGGTTCCCGGAGATCTTCCGTGCCGGGCCTGCGGGTGCGAGGCTGGGGCCATGGACCTCATCGCACGTCTGCGCGACGCAATCCCCGAGGACGCGCTGCTCACCGACCCCGATGTCACCAGCGCCTACGCCCACGACATGGCGAGCTTCTGCGCGGCCGGCACGCCCGCGGTGGTCGTGCTGGCGCGCACCGTCGAGCAGGTCCAGCACGTGATGCGCACCGCCACCGAACTCGGCGTGCCCGTCGTCCCCCAGGGCTCCCGTACGGGCCTGTCGGGCGCCGCCAACGCCTCCGACGGCTGCATCGTGCTCTCCCTGGTCAAGATGGACCGGATCCTTGAGATCAACCCCGTGGACCGCATCGCGGTGGTCGAGCCGGGCGTCATCAACGCCGTGCTGTCCCGCGCGGTGGGCGAGCACGGCCTGTACTACCCGCCGGATCCCTCCAGTTGGGAGGAGTGCTCCATCGGCGGCAACATCGGCACCGCCTCCGGCGGCCTGTGCTGCGTCAAGTACGGCGTGACGGCCGAGTACGTCCTCGGCCTGGACGTCGTCCTGGCCGACGGGCGGCTGCTGACCACCGGCCGCCGCACCGCCAAGGGCGTGGCCGGCTACGACCTCACCCGCCTGTTCGTCGGCTCCGAGGGCAGCCTCGGCATCGTCGTACGCGCCGTCCTCGCCCTCAAGCCCGAGCCGCCCCAACAGCTCGCGCTGGCCGCCGAGTTCCCCTCCACCGCCGCCGCCTGCGAGGCGGTCTGC
Organism: Streptomyces sp. UF-297; assembly: GCF_058245575.1. Lineage (NCBI taxonomy): Bacteria > Bacillati > Actinomycetota > Actinomycetes > Kitasatosporales > Streptomycetaceae > Streptomyces > Streptomyces sp. UF-297. The sequence goes on from NZ_JBSIBZ010000016.1 coordinate 71,153, forward strand.
GAGATCATGGCGCGCGGCCACGCCCCCGCCCTGCTGGAGCTGATGGACCGTACGAGCGTCCGCGCCGTCAACGACATGGCCCACATGGGCCTGCCCGAGACCACCGAGGCGCTGCTGCTGGCGGCCTTCGACACCCCCGACCCGGCCGCCGACCTCGCGGCCCTGGGCGCCCTGTGCGAGGCGGCCGGCGCGACCCAGGTCGTCCCCGCCGAGACCGCCGCCGAGTCCGATCTGCTGCTCCAGGCCCGCCGGCTCACCCTCACCGCCCTGGAGCGGGTCAAGGGCACGACGATGATCGACGATGTGTGCGTACCCCGCTCGCGGCTGGCCGCCATGCTGGAGGGCACCGCCGCCATCGCCGAGAAGTACGGCCTGACCATCGGGGTCTGCGCCCACGCCGGCGACGGCAACACCCACCCCACGGTCTGCTTCGACGCCTCGGATCCGGACGAGTCCCGCAGGGCCCGCGAGTCCTTCGACGAGATCATGGCCCTCGGGCTGGAGCTGGGCGGCACCATCACCGGCGAACACGGCGTCGGCGTACTGAAGAAGGAGTGGCTGGCCCGCGAACTGGGCCCGGTCGGGCTCCAGTTGCACCGCGAGATCAAGCGGGTCTTCGACCCGCAGGGGCTGCTCAACCCCGGCAAGCTGTTCTGACCGGCGACGGCGGGCGGTTCCGGGGGCGGCGGCGGCCCGGTTAGGGTCGCTGACCATGGAAGCAGCACTGCCGATCGCCGCCGTCGTCCTGATGGCCGTGATCTTCTTGTCCCTGTCCGTCGACGGCCACAAGAAGAACGTCGAACGCCGCCTGAAGCGCATGGAGCACAAGGTCGACCTGATCCTGGAACACCTGGGCATCGAGGAGGCGCAGGACCCCGCCCTGCGCGAAGTCGACGCGCTGTGGCACCAGGGCAAGAAGGTCCAGGCCATCAAGCGCTACCGCGAGATAACCGGCGACGGCCTGGCCGAGGCCAAGGAGGCCGTCGAGCGGCGCACGGGTGGCGCGTTGTAGCCGCTGCGACACCCCTGCCGTGTGGCCGGGCGGGGCGCCGGGGCAGAGGATGGCCCCAGGGTCTGTCGTCACCGTCCCGCCTGCCCGGCGGGCGGACGACGGGGCGGTGACGACAGCCCCCGGCACGCGCCGTGTACGGACACCAGGGAGCGATGCAGCGATGGCAGGTACCTCACAGACCGCGGGCCCGGACACCTACGACGTCGTGGTGCTGGGCGCCGGGCCGACCGGCGAGAACCTCGCCGACCGCGCGCACGCCCACGGGCTGAGCACGGTGATCGTGGAGAGCGAGCTGGTGGGCGGCGAGTGCTCGTACTGGGCGTGCATGCCCAGCAAGGCGCTGCTGCGGCCGGTCGCCGCCCGCGCGGACGCCCGGCGCGTCCCCGGGCTGCCCGAGGCGGCGTCCGGCCCGCTGGACGCCCCCGCCGTCCTCGCCCACCGCGACGCGTTCGCCTCGCACTGGAAGGACGACGGCCAGGTCCAGTGGCTGGACTCGGCCGGCATCGAGCTCGTACGCGGAAAGGGCCGGATCGCCGGTCCCCGCACGGTCGTGGTCGACGGGCGCGAGCTGACCGCCCGGCACGCCGTCGCCGTCTGCACCGGCAGCCGGGCCGTGCTGCCCGACCTGCCGGGCCTGCTGGAGGCCCGCCCGTGGACCAGCCGCGAGGCCACCAGCGCCCAGTCCGTCCCGCCGCGCCTGGTGATCGTCGGCGGCGGTGTGGTGGGCGTGGAGATGGCCACCGCCTGGCAGGCGCTGGGCTCGCAGGTCACGCTGCTGGTGCGGGGCGCCGGGCTGCTGCCCAGGATGGAGCCCTTCGCCGGCGAACTGGTCGCGGGCTCCCTGGCCGAGGCCGGTGTGCTGCTGCGCACGGGCGTCTCGGTGGCCGGAGTGCGCCGCCCGGCGCTGGAGGGCCCGGCCACCGTCGAGCTGGACACCGGCGAGGAGATCGTCGCCGACGAGATCCTCTTCGCCACCGGCCGCGCCCCGCGCACCGAGGACCTCGGCCTGGAGACGGTGGGCCTGACCCCCGGCTCCTGGCTGGAGGTCGACGAGAGCTGCCGGGTCACGGGAGTGCAGGGCGGCTGGCTGTACGGCGTCGGCGACGTCAACCACCGGGCGCTGCTGACCCATCAGGGCAAGTACCAGGCCCGGATCGCGGGCGCCGCCATCGCCGCGCGCGCCCGTGGCGTACCGATCCTGGAGACCGACCGCTGGGGCGCGCACAGCGCCACCGCCGACCTCGCCGCCGTACCCCAGGTCGTCTTCACCGACCCCGAGGCGGCCTCGGTCGGGCTGACGGCGGCCGAGGCCGAGCGGGCCGGCCACCGCATCCGCGTCGTCGACCACGATCTGGGCGCGGTCGCGGGTGCCTCGCTGTACGCCGAGGGCTACCACGGCCGCGCCCGCATGGTCGTCGACCTGGACCGCGAGGTCCTCCTCGGCGTCACCTTCGTCGGCCCCGGCACCGCCGAACTCCTGCACTCCGCAACCATCGCGGTGGCCGCCGAGGTCCCCGTCGAGCGCCTGTGGCACGCCGTCCCCGCCTACCCGACCATCAGCGAGATCTGGCTGCGGCTGCTGGAGGCGTACCGGGGCTGAGGGTGTGCCGGGCCGGTACGGACGCTCCCGCTGCCTACGCGAGATCCCCGAAGTCCCCTGCCAGGGCTGCCGCCAGGCGCAGGTAGGGGACGGCCTCCGCGTCGCGGCCCTGGCGCTGGAGGGTGCGGCCCAGCATCAGGTGGGCGTACTCCTCCGACGGGTCGCGCTCCAGCACCGTGCGCAACTCCTCTTCCGCGCGCCACAGTTGGGCGGAGTGGTAGTAGGCGCGGGCGAGCAGCAGACGGGGCGCGAGGAGGCCGGGGGCCTCGGCGACGAGGCCGTGCAGGATGTGCGCCGCGGTCGTGTAGTCCTTGGCGTCGAAGAACAGCCGGGCACGGTCCCAGCGCTCGGCGGCGGTCCCGTGCGTGTAGTACGTGTCGGTCATGGCTGCGTCAACGCAAGCTTTTGGTTGAACATTCCACAAGTGCTGAGGCGCAGGTCGGAAGGGTGCCGGGGGCTGCCACCGGCCCGTTCGGCGCCGGTCTGGCGATGTAGGCCCAAATCCCGATACCGGATCGGTCACCGCATTTGTACGTTCAGTAGTGCAACGTGCCACGGACCTGACGGACTCCGCGGGACCCGCGCATGTCACGGACACCGCACGGGCCGCGGGCGCCGAGGGTCCCGACTCCCCGGGAGGCTGCCGTGCCCGTACACCTCGACCACACGATCATCCACGCCACCGACCGCTTCGCGTCCGCGCGCTTCGTCACCGAACTCCTCGGAGCGCCGGCCCCGGTCCCCAACGGCCCCTTCGCCGCCATCCCCCTGGAGGACGGGCTGACGCTCGACTACGCCGACTTCATCGTCAAGCCGGAGGAGATCACCTACCAGCACCTCGCGCTGCGCGTGAGCGAGGAGGAATTCGACAAGATCTTCGCCCGGGTCACCGAGCGCGAGCTGCCCTACTGGGCCGACCCGTCGCACAAGGAGCCGCAGCGGATCAACCACCGAAGGGGCGGCCGCGGGCTCTATGTCGACGACCCCGACGGCCACTCCATCGAATTCCTCACCTATTACGACGGTCCCGCCGAGCTGTCCGACGGCTCCGCCGGCTGAGGCCATCGGCCCCATACCCGCTACGCCCCGGGCTCCGGGGACTCGTCCGAGGGCCACGGGTCGCTCAGCCACAGGTCGTCCCGGCGCGGCGACATGGCCAGCAGCTCGCTCAGCCCTTTGTCGATGCCCAGGTGCTCCTGCTCCGAGCCCGGCGGCACCACCCGCAGCGTGCGCTCCAGCCAGGCCGACACCGCCGCCGCCGGGGCCTCCAGCAGCGCGTCCCCGTCCGGGGAGCTGAGCGCCATGCAGACCACGCTGCGCGAGTCCACCTTCGTGGGCCACACCCGCACATCGCCGTGACCGCACGGCCGGAACACCCCCTCCACCAGCAGCTCGCGCGCGAAGGTCCAGTTGACGGGCGAGTCGGAGCCGACGTGGAAGGTGACGTGGACGGCGTACGGGTCGTCCGTACGGTAGGTCAGCCGGGCCGGGACGGGGACGCTGCGCTCCGGGGACAGCACCAGGCCCAGCTCCAGCTCTCGTTCCACCACGGTGTGCATGACGCCTCTTCTCTCGCGGTCTCCCGCGCTCTGGCCGCGGCCGGACCGCGGTCGTCTCTTCCGGGGGCGGGCCGCTGTGGAAGAGGCCCGCACCTGGATAGAGGCCGCAGCCGCCGGACCATTACGCGACTTCGTACAACTTTTTTCGCGGGTCTCTTCCAGGTGGTCGTGGACGGGGCCGGTCCCGGGCCCCACCCCCGTCTGATAGATGTGGACGCCTCGTTACGGCAGACTGCACCTGCCCCACCCTCCACAACCGGCCGAGAACAGATACGGGACTTCGGACATGAGCGCCCCTACCTCAGGATCCGCCGACGGCAGCCCCACGCCGGGCTTCTATCCGGACCCGTCCATTCCGGGATATATCCGGTACTGGAACGGTGCCGCGTGGGTGCCCGGTACGAGCCGCCCCGCGCCGGCCGAGGGCGAGGCCATGCCCGCACCCCCACCGGGCGCGGTCCCTGCCGCCCCCGCCGCCCCCGCACTCCCCGAGCGCGCCGCCACCCCCGCCACCGCGGAGGAGACCGGCCCCGTCTTCCTGGACGAGGACGGCGAGCCCGAGGTGACCACGGGCGGCGCGACGGCGGCGACGGCTGGTGCCGGCACGGGCTCTGGTCCTGGCGCCGAGGGCGGGGCCGCAGGCGCGCTGCCTGCCGCCGGACCCTGGGAGGACCCGCGCCAGGCGCAGGCCCAGGCCCAGGCGGCCGGCGCCCAGTCCGCCTCCGCCTGGCAGGCCGACGCCTCCCGCCAGAGCGGCTTCGGCGGCGAGCAGGACCGCCGGGTGTCCTGGGGCTCACCGGGCCAGGGCCCGCAGGACGGGGCCGGGCAGGGCCAGCCCGCCGGGCCGGGGCAGTCCGCTGCCGGTCCGGGGTTCGGGGCAGCGGGGCAGGCCGCCGGGCAGGGCCAGCCCGCCGGACACGGACAGTCGCCCGCGCAGGGCCAGGGACAGTCGCCCGCGCAGGGCCGGCAGCAGGCGGCCTGGGGCGGGGGAGTGGTTCCGCAGGCGCGCCGCGAGGAGCAGCCCGCCGGACGTCCCGAGCCGACGCCCCCCACCGACCCCACCACCCCAAGCTCCACGACCTCTCCGTCCTCCGGGCCCTGCGGCCCCTCCTCCGACTCCGTGCGGTCCGAGGGCACGGTCACCATCCGCGCCGTGGGCCCGGCGTCCGCCGCGCGCCGCGAACCCGCGCCGGGGGCGGTCGGCGACGAGGGCACGGCCGTGTTCCGCGCCGTACGCCCCGGAGCCGGACCGGAGGCCGCTGCCGGGCAGCCCGGCAAGCGGGGCGGCGAGACGATGGCGATCCGCGTCGCTCATCCGGGCGGTCCCGCCACCACCCAGGAACCGGGCCAGGGCGCCCCGCAGCCCCTCCCGTCCGGCGGCACGCCCCCGCACTCCGTACCGGCCCAGCCGACTCCCGTTGCCCAGCCGCCGGTTCACCAGCCGCCCGCTGCCCAGCAGCCCCCGTTCCACCAGCCCGCCGGGCTGCCCTCCTCCGTACCCCAAGGCGCCACGCCCGGCTTCCCGCCGCCGCAGGCCGGTGCGCAGGACGGCGCTCCCGAGGGCGTCATCCCCTGGAAGCCGCCGGCCTCCGACCCCTTCCTCCAGGCCGCGCAGGAACAGGGCCGCCCCGCCGGACTCGGCCGCCGCCTGGCCGCCCGCCTCATCGACGGCGTGGTCCTGGGCGCGGTGGTCAGCGCGGCCGCAATTCCCTTGTGGGGCAAGGCGGTCGACCACATCGAGGCGAAGGTGCAGGCGGCGAAGGACTCCGGCCGCCAGGTCACGGTCTACCTGCTCGACGGCACGACCATCCCCTACCTCGCCATCGTCGTCGGTGTCCTCCTGGCCGTCGGCATCCTGTACGAGGCGCTGCCGGTCGCCAAGTGGGGCCGCACGCTCGGCAAGAAGGTCTGCGGCATCCGCGTCCTGGACATCGAGGACCACGGCACCCCGACCTTCACCGCCGCCCTCAAGCGCTGGCTCCTCTACGGCCTCCTGGGCGCCCTGGCGATCGGCATCCTCAACGCCGCCTGGTGCCTCATCGACCGCCCCTGGCGCCAATGCTGGCACGACAAATTCGCCCACACCTTCGTAGCCACCTCCTGACCCCCGCCCCAGCACCCGACAGTCCCGCGCAGCGGACCACAGCCCGCCGCAGGCGCGACGGCGCGGTGCAAGGCCCCCGTCGGCGACCACGGAAGGCCCCGCCGGACGGCGCCCCCGTACTCCGAACGGCGCTTGCCGGATGCGGTGGGGCGGGGGAAGGGGTCGACTCGGGCTATGAGTAGCGACCAGCCGAGGCCGGGATCCGGTGAGCCGCCGGAGGACGACCCGTTCCTGAAGAAGCCGCAGGAGCCGCCGGCGGGCGGCTCTCCCTATGGCGACGGCGGTGCGCCGCCGCCCCCGCCGCCCCCGGGTGGCGCGCCCCCGCCCCCGCCTCCTTCGTACGGCGGCGATCCCTACGGCGGCGCGGGCCCCGGCCCGTACGCCGACAACCCCTACGGCGGGCAGTACGGCGCCACCGACCCGCTCGCCGGGATGCCCCCGCTGGCCAACCGGGGCCGCCGCCTGGTCGCCCGCATCATCGACGGCCTGCTGGTGTACGTATCGGTCAGCGTGCTGGCGACGCTGGTCCTCGGCGTGCGCTACACCGCCTCCAACGGCGACTTCAGCGTCAATGAGGACGCCGGCAAGCAGTTCGCCGTCTCGGTCGTCTCCGCGGTGGTGTACTTCCTCTACGAGGGCCTGATGCTGACCACCCGTGGCCAGACCCTCGGCAAGATGGCGCTGAAGATCCGCGTCGCCGTGCTGGAGAACGGCTCGATCCCGGCCGGAAACGTCGGCTGGACCCGCGCCGCCGTCTACAGCCTGCCGAGCATCGTGCCCTGCTGCGGCTTCATCTTCTGGGTGCTCAACGTCCTGTGGTGCACCTGGGACAAGCCGTACCAGCAGTGCCTGCACGACAAGGCGGCCAAGACCGTGGTCGTCTCCACGGCCTGACCGCCCGCACGTCTGCGGACACCTCCCTTCCCTCCGGCTCCCGGGCCCTGTTTCTCCTCCCCCAATTCCCTGGTCCGCCCCAACTCCCTTGCCTCGCAAGGTGATTCCCGTACAGCTGGTGACCTTCACGGTCCGCCGGGCGGCTGGTTAACTCCTCGTATGAGCAGTTACCGGCCGCCCGCGCCCGGTCCGGGCTCCCACGGAGCCGGCCCCTCGGGCCCCGTCGAGGGGGCGCCGCCGTTCGCCACGATCGGGCAGCGCTTCCTGGCCCGCCTGGTCGACTCGGTCGTTCTTGCCGTCATCTGGACGGCGATGCTCATCGCGACCGGCGCCGCGCGCTACAGCATCGACCACCCCGGTGAGCGGAGCATCACCCGCGACCTGCTGGCCGCCGTGCTCACCTACCTGCTGTATTTCCTCTACGAAGGCGCCCTGCTGGCCCGCAGCGGTCAGACGCTGGGCAAGAAGCTGGCCCGTATCCGGGTCGCCGTACTGGCCGACGGGTCCGCCCCCGGCGGCCGCGGCTGGGCGCGGGCGGCGGTGTACGCCCTGCCCGGTCTCGCCACCTTCTACTTCGTGGGCCCGCTCTTCTGGATCGTCAACTCGCTGTGGTGCCTGTGGGACCGCCCCAACCGGCAGTGCCTGCACGACAAGGCGGCCAAGACCGTGGTGGTACAGGTGAGTTGACGACCGGGGCGGCGAGCTGCCCGCCGGAGGATACCGGCGGCCCCCGCGGCGCAGCGGGGTGCGGCCGTGCCCTGTGCAGGGGCGCGGGGAACTGCGCGACCGGCCACGATGTGCCCGCAGGCGACACGCCCCACCATCCGGCGTGTGCGGTCGTGCGTGGTGCTGTGCGGCCTCGCGCGACCCCGCACGGTCCGGCGATGTCGGATCGTGTCGGTTCCGGTGAGGCCCGGCGTGACGGGTGGGGCCGGTGTGGTGCCGGTACGGCCCCGGCGTGATCAGCCGGAGTGCTCGCTGACCCGGGCCTCGGAGCTGCTGGCGGCGTGCGCCCGCTGGTGCGGGACGCTCTCCGCGGATACGGGCGCGACCTGCGCGGAGACCGCCGTACGGGCGGCCGCGGGTCGCGCGGTCATATAGGGCATGCGGGCCGTGCGGGTATGAACCGCCCGCGCACCACGGCGGATTGGGAAGGTCAGGGACACCAGAACGCCGAGGCCGAGCCCGGCGATGGCGATGACGGCGACTCCGACCCCGCTCTGCGTGCGCGAAAGCAGCAGCATGACGAGGGTGGAGCATATGACGGTGGCCGAACCGTAGGCGAGCTGTGCGGCAGTCGGACGAGGCATGGCGGGATCCGTCCTCGGGGCGTCGGCAGGGGTGTCGGTCGACTTGGGCGCGCCGTCAAGTGACTCTACGGTCCTTACTTCCCGAAGGGAACTGGCAGTAAGCGTGACCTAACCCACGGTCTCGGTGCATAGGGGGCGCACGGAATCATGTCGAGTTTGAACGAACCGGATCGGCGCGCCTGTTGACATCCGTTGGATGCGCCCGCCGGGCTGGCGTATGGGTCCGCACAAAGGCGTCCGATAGCCGCACAACGTAAACCGCGTAACGTACTTCCCTGTCGTGACCAAGTCAAGATCTGTCTTTTCTTCTCCCTATCCGGTCGAATGCCCTCCATTAACGACCGTTTAAGGGGAGGACTGCGTCAAGTGAGAGACCGGAGAAGGGTGTTCAGATCGGCCGTCCTGGCCACCGCCGTGACGGCGCTGGGGGCGGCCGCGGTGACATCGGGGGTCGCGCAGGCGGAGACCGGCGGTCGGGGGGCGCCCGCCGGGCGCAGCAGTGACCCCGCTCCCGCCCAACGAACCGTTGACCACGACCTCAAGGGTCCTTTCAGCGATCGTCAAGCGGCTCAGCGCAAGGAAGCGATCCAGCAGGTCATATCCGGCGACGCCGCACCGACGCGGCGCGGCGGCTCGGAGGTCGTCAAGCTCGACAAGGGCAAGTACGTCGAGCTGGCCCGCAAGAAGACCGACAAGATCTTCACGATCCTGGTCGAGTTCGGCGACAAGGTCGACGACACCACCACGCACGACCCGGACGGCCCCGGTGGCCAGGACCCGGTCAAGAAGTACGGCGGCAAGCCGGGGCCCGCGCACAACCGGATAGCCGAGCCGGACCGCAAGGACAACAACAGCACCGCCTGGCAGAAGGACTACAACCGCCGGCACTTCCAGGACCTCTACTTCTCCAAGGACAAGAACAAGGAGTCCCTGGCGAAGTACTACGAGCGGCAGTCCTCGGGCCGCTACTCGGTCGAGGGCGAGGTCTCCGACTGGGTCAAGGTCGAGTGGAACGAGGCCCGTTACGGCTCCAACTGGTGCGGCCAGACCAACTGCGCCAACGCCTGGGACCTGATCCGCGACGGCGTCAACCAGTGGGCCAAGGACCAGAAGGCCAAGGGCCGTACCGACGCCCAGATCAAGGCCGACCTCGCCCAGTACGACCAGTGGGACCGCTACGACCACGACGGCGACGGCAACTTCAACGAGCCCGACGGCTACATCGACCACTTCCAGATCGTGCACGCCGGCGAGGACGAGTCGGCCGGCGGCGGCGCCGAGGGCACCAACGCCATCTGGGCGCACCGCTGGTACGCGTACGGCAGCGACAACGGCCGCACCGGCCCCGAGGGCAACAAGGCCGGCGGCACCCAGATAGGCAGCACCGGCCTGTGGGTCGGTGACTACACGATGCAGCCCGAGAACGGCGGACTGGGCGTCTTCGCCCACGAGTTCGGCCACGACCTGGGCCTGCCGGACGAGTACGACACCACCGGCCAGGGCGAGTCCTCCGTCGACTTCTGGTCGCTGATGTCGGCCGGCTCCTGGCTCGGCCGCGGCAAGGACTCCATCGGCGACCTCCCCGGCGACATGAGCGCCTGGGACAAGCTCCAGCTGGGCTGGCTCAACTACGACAAGGCCAAGGCCGCCACCAAGTCCACCCACAAGCTGGGCGTGGCGGAGTACAACACCAAGAACAAGCAGGCCGTGGTCGTCGAACTGCCCGCCAAGGCGGTCAAGACCGACATCGTCAAGCCCGCCGAAGGCTCCCACCAGTGGTGGAGCGGCATGGGCAACGACCTGAAGAACACCCTGACGCGCTCCGTCGACCTCACCGGCAAGTCCAAGGCCTCCCTGAACCTCAAGGGCTGGTGGGACATCGAGAAGGACTACGACTTCCTGTACGCCGAGGCCTCCACCGACAACGGCGCCAACTGGACGCCGCTGGAGGGCACCGCGAACGGCAAGGCCATCCCGCGCGACACCGGCGGCAGGCCCGCGCTGACCGACGCGGTCAAGGACTACCAGGACCTCGTCTACCCGCTGGACGCCTACGCGGGCAAGAAGATCGAGCTGCGCTTGCGCTACCAGACCGACGGCGGCGCGATCCAGCGCGGCTTCACGGCCGACGCGATCGGCGTGGTCGCCGACGGCGCCGCGCTGTTCACCGACAACGCCGAGAGCGGCGACAACGGCTGGGCGGCGCAGGGCTTTTCGCGCATCGGTGACTCCTTCACCAAGGACTACGCGCAGTACTACATCGCCGAGAACCGCCAGTACGTCTCCTACGACCGGACCCTCAAGTCCGGCCCGTACAACTACGGTTGGGCCACCAAGCGGCCGGACTGGGTGGAGCACTTCCCGTACCAGAACGGTCTGCTGATCTGGAAGTGGGACACCTCGCAGCTGGACAACAACGTGGGCCTGCACCCTGGTTCCGGGCAGATCCTGCCCGTCGACGCCCACCCGAAGGCCGAGCGCTGGTCCGACGGCAAGCTGATGCGCAACCGCTTCCAGTCCTACGACTCGACCTTCACCAAGCACCGCACGGACGCGCTGACCGTCCACAAGGACGGCGTGCCCGCCAAGATCAAGTCGAAGCCGGGGGTGTCGGTCTTCGACGACCGCAAGGGTGACTACTACGACGAGGCCAACCCGACCGGTGGCGTGATCGTTACTGACACCAACACCCGCATCAAGATCGACAAAGAGGCCCATGACGGGTCCACGATGACCCTCAAGATCGGGCCATCCACCCGGTAGTCGGTAAAACCGCAGGTCAGAAGCGAATCGGCCGTCGCCCTCTAGCGGGCGGCGGCCGTTCGCGTTTAGATGCGTCTTGCCGGTTTCTTGTTGACACGAGGTCTCACGGGGGAGGTATGAGCATGCACGGCGGAGGTTTTGTCCGGCTCCCCGGCGGGAGCGTGGTCGTCGCCCTGTCCCTGCCCAGACCGGGCAGCGGCGGACGCAGAGTACGCGTCCTCGTACACGCGGTGAACCGCCAGCGCGCCCTGACCAGGCTGCGCAACCTGGGTCTGCGCGCCGTCTACCTGCGCGGCAACATGGAGCCGCCCACGCCCGACGAGATCACCGCCGTCCTGCACCACCCCGACGGCCTCGTCTGGCGCCAGACCCCCGACGACGACACGGAGTCCTGGCACCCCATAGCCACGCTCCTGCGGCCCGCGGCCCACACATGAGCACCCCACCCCGGCCCGATGGGGGGCCGGTCGCGCAGTTCCCCGCGCCCCTTACGGGCCCCGGGCCCACCCGGCGTCTGCCTGGGACGTGGCCATTCCGCCGCGGCCCGGTGGGGGCCGGTCGCGCAGTTCCCCGCGCCCCTTACGGGGGCCATCCTGCCGCGGCCATCTTTTCCGCCGCGACGGCGGGGCGCCCGATGGCGCATTCCGGCGGTGCCGAGCCGTCCGGGCCGTGGCGGGAAAAGGGGTCCGGGGGCCTTCCCGAGTGGGCGGCTAGGCGGTCTGGACGATGGGCTTGCCGGTGAGTTCGGCGCCGGCGGTGCGGAGGTCTTCCAGGGCGCGCTCGGTCGTGTGGGGGGCCACGCCTGCGGTGAGGTCGAGGAGGACCTGGGTGGCGAAGCCCGCGCGGAGGGCGTCCAGGGCGGTGGCGCGTACGCAGTGGTCGGTGGCGATGCCGACGATGTCGACCTCGGTGACGCGGCGGGCGCGCAGCCACTCGGCGAGCGGGGTGCCGTTCTCGTCGACGCCCTCGAAGCCGCTGTAGGCGGCGGAGTGCGCGCCCTTGTCGAAGACCGTGTCGATGGCGCCGGAGGCGATGGCGGGCGCGAAATTGGGGTGGAAGCCGCTGCCCTCGGTGCCCGCGACGCAGTGCGGCGGCCAGCTGTGCTCGAAGTCCGGGTGCTCGGAGAAGTGGTCACCGGGGTCGATGTGGTGGTCACGGGTGGCCACGACGTGCTGGTAGCAGGCCCCCGCCGTCTGCCCCACCAGGTCCGTGATGGCGGCCGCCACATCGGCTCCGCCGGCCACCGCGAGGCTGCCGCCCTCGCAGAAATCGTTCTGCACGTCTACGACGATCAATGCCCGGTGCATGGTGCGTGCCTTCCGGCTGGGAATCGGTGGGGAGGGGCGCTGAGGAAAACGGCGCGAAGGGGAGCGGCGCGCGGTGGTGTGACCGAGGGTAGCCACTTCACCGGCATTGCGGGAGTGGGCACTTGGGGCCTTTGGGGGCACACCCTCGGTCACCCTCGCTCAGGTGTGACCACAGGGTGAGCACAGGGGCGGCGCAGCCGTCACGGCGGCTACTTCCGCCCCGCGCTCACACGTACTCCGTCGGCAGTACGGCCTCGCCCCGCGAGAGCTGGTTGGCCGACATCGGCAGCCCGGCGCGCGCCGCGATGTGCCGCGCGCGGGCGGCCTCCAGCGGCTCACGGGCCACCACCTGTCCCTCGCGTACCAGCGGCACCTGCAGCTGGTGGTCACGCAGCGCGGCCGGGACCTCGCCGGTGCCGATCACCTCGGCCTCGGCGACCCCGTCCTCGTCGGGCCGCCGCGCCGCCCACTTGCGGCCGCCGACCGAGGACTTGGCGCCCATCGACTTCTTGGCCACAGAGCGCAGCTCGGCCCGCGGATCGCCGCTGTCGGCGCGCGCCACCAGCTTGTAGACCATCGAGCAGGTCGGGTGCCCGCTGCCGGTCACCAGCTGCGTACCGACGCCGTACGCGTCCACCGGGGCGGCGGCCAGCGAGGCGATGGCGTACTCGTCCAGGTCGCTGGTCACCACGATCCGGGTGTCCTTGGCGCCCAGCTCGTCCAGCTGCTGGCGCACCCGGTGTGCGAGCAGCAGCAGGTCGCCGGAGTCGATGCGCACCGCGCCCAGGCCGGGGCCCGCGACCTCCACGGCCGTACGGACCGCCTCGGCCACGTCGTAGGTGTCCACCAGCAGCGTCGTAGAGCTGCCCAGCGAGGCGACCTGGGCGCTGAAGGCGTCCCGCTCGCTGTCGTGGAGCAGGGTGAAGGCGTGTGCGCTGGTGCCGACGGTGGGGATGTTGTAGCGGAACCCGGCCGCGAGGTCGGAGGTGGAGGCGAAGCCGCCCACGTACGCGGCCCGGGCCGAGGCGACGGCCGCCAGCTCGTGGGTGCGCCGCGCGCCCATCTCGATCAGCGGCCGGTCACCGGCGGCGACCGCCATCCGGGACGCGGCGGCGGCGACGGCCGAGTCGTGGTTGAGGATCGAGAGGATGACCGTCTCCAGCAGCACGGCCTCGGCGAAGGTGCCCTCCACCCGCATGATCGGGGAGCCGGGGAAGTAGACCTCGCCCTCCGGATAGCCCCAGATGTCGCCGCGGAAGCGGTAGTCGGCCAGCCATTGGGCGGTCGGCTCGTCCAGGATGCCGCGCTCGCTCAGGAAGCCGAGAATCGTTTCGTCGAAGCGGAAGTTCTCCACCGCGTCCAGCACCCGGCCGGTGCCGGCCACCACGCCGTAGCGGCGGCCCTCGGGCAGGCGGCGGGTGAAGACCTCGAAGACCGAGCGGCGGTCGGCGGTGCCCGAGCGCAGCGCGGCCTGCAGCATGGTGAGTTCGTACTGGTCGGTGAAGAGCGCAGTCGACGGCACGGCGACCGGCAGCCCCAGGTCTGCGGTGTTCATGCTCAGGATGCTACCCCCGATACTCGTCACTTTGACGATTTCTGTGACGATCTTCGGGGGCGTTTGTGCGATGCCCCATCCTGAGTGGCAGCATGGACACCGTGAGCGCCCACCCGTCACCCACCCCCACCCTCCAGTGGAATCGCTGCACGATGAGCATTCCCACCGAGATCGAACGTCCCGAATCCAGTGAGGCACCCTTCGCGGTGCCCGAGCCGGACGTGCCCTGGGTGACCGTCGTCCACAACGACCCCGTCAACCTCATGAGCTATGTGACCTACGTCTTCCAGACCTACTTCGGCTACTCCAAGGACAAGGCCAACCGGCTCATGCTCGACGTACACCACAAGGGCCGCGCGATCGTCTCCAGCGGCAGCCGCGAGGAAATGGAGCGTGACGTGCAGGCGATGCACGGCTACGGCCTGTGGGCGACCCTCCAGCAGGAGCGCTGATGGCCGGCCACTTCGAGCCCCTGCCCGACGGCGGCGCGGCCGTCCCGCTGGACGAGGTCGAGATCTCCATCCTGCGCAGCCTCGCCGTCCAGCTCATGGAGCTGATCGGCCCGGGCCAGGAGCCCAAGGAGGGCGAGGACCCGCTCGCCGCGCTCTTCGCCGAGGGCCCCAGCGAGCCGCCCGCCGACCCGGCCCTGGCGCGCCTGTTCCCGGACGCCTACGGCGGCCCCGACGTGGTCCCGGACGACGATGTGCACGCCGCCTCCGCGGAGTTCCGCCGCTATACGGAGAACGACCTGCGGGCCCGCAAGCGCGAGGACGCGCTCGCGGTCGTCCGCGCCCTGGACGCGCTGGGCCCGGGTGACGACAAGGGCGCCGTGCTGCGCCTGAACCCCGAGGAGTGCCGCCAGTGGCTCGGTGCGCTCAACGACCTGCGGCTGGCCATCGGCACCCGTCTGGAGGTCACCGACGAGGACGACGGCGGCGAGCTGCTGCGGCTGCCGGACTCCGATCCGCGCAAGCCGATGGTGATGGCGTACTTCTGGCTGGGCGGGCTGCAGGAGACGCTGGTCGAGACGCTGATGCCCTGAACGGAGCGCTCCGGGCACCCCAGGTGACCAGGCGCGGCCCCGGACCGGTGTCCCGATCCTGACGGCACGCTGTCCCGATCATGAGTGTCCGCTCAACGGACCCTCAAATCCGGATAACGATCCCGTCACCGACCCCTGGTACGCCGCAGGGTCTTTCAGCATTTATCCTATTTTTTTCACGGCCTCCCCCAAGACATCGCTGGTCGATGCCCAAGAGGCCGTGATAGATGTTCACGACCTGCCGCGAGTGACGCCACCCCTGTTGCCGCGACAGAGCGCTTAGCCGACCGACCGTCGGCGTGCAGGAACTCCATCCGGGGGGATCGGAACCCGATCCGGACAGACCGGGTCGGAATGGAGAAGGGCACACCACTCATGACCTCAGTGCAGGTCGGCAAGCAACACGACAGCAGCGAGGCCGCAGGATCTTCCGAAGAGGGCTACCAGCGGGGGCTGGGAAACCGGCAGATCCAGATGATCGCCATTGGTGGTGCCATCGGCACGGGCCTGTTCCTGGGAGCGGGCAAGGCGATCTCCAAGGCCGGGCCGAGCATCATCCTCGCCTACGCCATCGTCGGTCTCGTCATCTTTTTCATCATGCGGGCCCTGGGCGAGCTGCTCATGTACCGCCCGGTGTCGGGCTCCTTCTCGGAGTACGGCCGTGAATTCCTCGGCCCCTTCATCGGATTCGTCACCGGCTGGACGTACTGGCTCTTCTGGGTCGTCACCGGCATCACGGAAGTGACGGCGGCGGCCACCTACATCCATTACTGGAACGCGGACATACCGCAATGGCTCTCCGCGCTGGTCTTCACCGTCGCGCTCTTCGGCATCAACCTGATCTCCGTGAAGCTCTTCGGCGAGCTGGAGTTCTGGTTCTCCATGGTCAAGGTCACCGCGATCATCGGCATGATCCTGATCGGCCTCGGCGTGATTCTGCTGGGCTTCTCCGACGCCGGTGACACCGCCTCCTTCTCCCTGCTGTGGTCCGACGGCGGCTTCTTCCCCAAGGGCATCGGCGGCACGCTGATGACGCTGCAGATCGTGATGTTCGCCTTCCTCGCCGTCGAGCTGGTCGGCGTCACCGCGGGCGAGGCCACCAACCCCAAGAAGGTCCTGCCCAAGGCCATCAACACCGTGCCGTGGCGGATCGGCCTGTTCTACATCGGCGCGCTCGTCATCATCCTGTCCGTGGTGAGCTGGCAGTACTTCGAGCCGGGCGTGAGCCCCTTCGTCGCCGCCTTCGCCAAGATCGGCCTGCCGGCCGGCGCGGGCATCGTCAACTTCGTCGTGCTGACCGCCGCGCTCTCCTCCGCCAACTCCGGGATGTACTCCACCGGCCGGATGCTGCGCGACCTCGCGCTCAACGGCCAGGGCCCGAAGGTCTTCACCCGCCTGAGCAAGAACGGCCTGCCGACCTGGGGCACCGGGATCTCGGTCGCGATGATGCTCATCGGCGTGTGGATCAACTACCAGTGGCCGGGCGAGGCGTTCAACTACGTCGTCTCCTTCGCGACCATCTCCGGCATGTGGGCCTGGATCGTCATCCTGATCTCGCAGCTGCGCTACCGGGCCAAGGCCAACCGCGGCGAGCTGCCGCAGTCCGACTTCAAGGCGCCCGGCGCCCCGTACACCTCGATCTTCGCGCTGGCCTTCATCGGCATGGTCATCGTGATGATGGGCGTCGACCCGGACGCCCGGGTCTCGCTGTACGCGGCCCCGGTCTGGGCGCTCGTCCTGGTCGTCGGCTACCTGGTGATCAAGAGCCGCAACCCCGACGTCTTCGGGGGCAAGGCCGGCGCCCGCAAGGACGCCGGGGCCGGAGCCAAGAAGCCCTGAACCAGGCCCTGATGGAGCCCTGTCCAGCATGCGGGCCCGTGCGTACCACCCCTCGGTACGTACGGGCCCCGCTGCTTATCCTGGCCGCATGCTGACCCTTACCAAGGCCCTGTACGACCAGATCGTGGACCACGCGCGCAAGGACCACCCCGACGAGGCGTGCGGCGTGGTCGCGGGTCCGGCCGGCAGCGGCCGCCCCGAGCGGTTCATCCCCATGCTGAACGCGGCCCGCTCGCCCACCTTCTACGAGTTCGACTCGCAGGATCTGCTGAGGCTCTACCGCGAGATGGACGACCGGGACGAGGAGCCCGTGATCATCTACCACTCGCACACCGCGACCGAGGCCCACCCCTCCCGTACGGACATCACCTACGCGAACGAGCCGGGCGCCCACTACGTCCTGGTCTCCACCGCCGACACCGACGACGCCGGACCCTTCCAGTTCCGCTCCTTCCGCATCGTGGACGGCCAGGTCACCGAGGAGGACGTCGAGGTCGTCGAGGCGTACTGAGAACGCGGCCCTGAGGCGTCGCTCACCGAGTGATCACCCGCGGGGCGGCGCATGGCACAATCACCGCGTCATCAAAGGCGGCGGAAGCCAGGAAGCCGGTGGAAATCCGGCACGGTCCCGCCACTGTGACCGGGCGCGAGCGCGCCCGGGAGTCAGGAACTGGACCGCCGCCTTCAGCACCGACCAGGGGACGCGGATCCCCAGGAGGCCCCTGCCATGTTCCGGCGCCGTGCGCTCATAGCCGCAGCCGCTCTGCTCCTCCCGCTCACCGCCTGCGGCGGCACCGGCCAGAAGCAGGACGCCCAGATCGCCGCGAAGGCGCAGGGCTTCCCGTACACCGTCGACAACTGCGGCGTGAAGACCACCTTCAAGGCGCCCCCCAAGCGCGTGGTCACCATGAACCAGCACGTCACCGAGGTCATGCTGGAGCTCGGCCTGAAGAAGTCCCTGATCGGGACGGCCTATCTCGACGACAAGGTGCTGCCGAAGTACGCCGGGGCGTACGCCTCGATCCCCGTACTGGCCAAGGAATACCCCTCCAAGGAAAAGCTCCTCGCCGCCAACCCCGACTTCGTCTACGGCGGCTACGCGACCGCCTTCAACGCCAAGGACGGGCGCGACCGGGACAGCCTGGCCGAGTCCGGCATCCAGACCCGCCTCAACCTGGAGTACTGCGCCAAGAAGAGCACCTCCCTCGACGACCTCTACCGCGAGATCGACGAGGTCGGCCGCACCTTCGGCGTCGCCGACCGCGCCAAGAGCTGGATCGAGGGGGCCCGCGCAGCCACCGCCGCCACCGCGAAGCGGCTCAAGGGCATCGAGCCGCTGCCGGTCTTCGTGTACGACGGCGGTGACAAGACCGCCTCGACCGCGGGCGGCCAGGGCATCGGCAACGAGATGATCACCCGGGCCGGCGGCCGCAACGTCTTCGCCGACATCGCCAAGCCCTTCGCCGACGCGAGCTGGGAACAGGTCGTCGCCCGCAAGCCCGAGGTCATCGTGATCTACGACTACGGCTCGACGACGGTCGAACAGAAGAAGAAGCGCCTCCTGGACGACCCGGCCCTCAAAGACGTCCCCGCCGTCAAGAACCAGCGCTTCGCGGTGATGCCGCTCTCCGACGTCGTGCTCGGCGTCCGGGCCCCGGCCGCCATCGACAAGCTCGCGGCCCAGCTCCACCCCGAGCTGAAGAAGTAGCCCGTGGCCTGCACGACCCCGCCCGCCCGGGGCCCGCTGCGCTACACCCTCGTCCTGGCCGTCCTCGGCGCCGCGCTCGCGGCGGCGGCTCTCGCCGGGCTCGCCCTCGGGCAGGTGAGCATCCCGCCCGCCCAGGTCCTGGACATCGTCACCGGCGGCGCCGACCCCAGCCCCTTCAGCACGATCGTGCTCGACGTACGCCTGCCGCGCGTGCTGCTCGGCGCGGTCGTCGGGGCGGGCCTGGCCGTCGTCGGCACCGTCCTGCAGGCCCTGGTGCGCAACCCGCTCGCCGACCCGTACCTGCTGGGGATCTCCTCCGGCGCCTCCGCCGGGGTCGCCCTGGTCATCGTCTTCGGCATCGGCAGCGGGCTGGGCCTGGCCACCACCGTCACCCTGCCCGCCGGGGCCTTCGCGGGCTCGCTGCTCGCCCTGGTCCTGGTCTACGCGCTGGCCCGGCGCGGCGGGCAGCTGACCGGCTCCCGCCTGGTCCTGTCCGGCGTCGCCGTCGCGTACATCTTCTCCGCCCTGACCAGCCTGGTCCTGGTCATGTCGCCGCGCGCCGAGCACTTCAAGGAGGCCATGTACTGGACGCTGGGCGGGCTCGGCGCCGCCCGCTGGGACATGCTGCTGCTGCCCGCCGCCGTCCTCGTCCTCGGCACCGCCCTGCTCATCGCGCTGGCCCGGCCGCTCGACCTGATGCTGGTGGGGGAGGAGGGCGCCACCGTCCTCGGGCTGGACACCTCGCGCTTCCGGGCCGCCGTCTTCGTCCTGGCCTCGCTGGTCACCGGCGTCCTCGTCGCCGTCAGCGGCGCCGTCGGCTTCGTCGGGCTGCTCGTGCCGCACGCCGCCCGGATGGTGGTCGGCGCGAGCCACCGCACCCTGCTGCCGGTCGTGGCGCTCGCCGGCGCCGCGTTCCTGGTCCTCGCGGACCTGGCCGCGCGCCTGGTCGCCGTCCCCCAGGACGTGCCCGTCGGCATCCTCACCGCCCTGACCGGCGGCCCGTTCTTCCTGTGGCTGCTGCGCCGCCGCCCCGAAGGAGCCCCCGCGTGAGCGCGCTGCGCACCGAAGGACTCTCGTACGGCGTCGACGGCCGCCACCTCGTCGACGGCGTCGACCTCACGGCCGCCGACGGCGAGACCGTCGGGGTCGTCGGCCCCAACGGCAGCGGCAAGACGACCCTGCTGCGCTGCGTGTACGGGACCCTGCGCCCCACCCACGGCCGCGCCCTCCTGGACGGCGAGGACCTGCACGCGATGGGCCCCAAGGCGCGCTCAAAGCGCATCGCCACCGTCCCGCAGGACGGCCAGGCGGTCTTCGAGCTGACCGTCCGCGAGATCGTCGCGATGGGCCGCTCCCCGCACAAGAAGTTCTGGGAGGCGGACACCGCGGCCGACGACGCGCTCGTGGGCGAGGCCCTGGCGCGGGTCGGCATCGGGGAGCTGGCCGCCCGCCCCTTCCCGTCGCTGTCCGGCGGCGAGCGCCAGCGCGCCCTGGTCGCCCGCGCCCTGGTCCAGGAGCCCTCACTGGTCGTCCTGGACGAGCCGACCAACCACCTCGACATCCGCTACCAGCTCGAAGTCCTCTCCCTCGTACGGGAGTTGGGGACGACCAACCTGCTGGCGCTGCACGACCTCAACCTCGCCGCGTACTACTGCGACCGCCTCTACGTCCTGCGCGCCGGACGCGTCGTCGCCCACGGAGCGCCCGCCGACGTCCTCACGGCCGACCTGCTCGCCGAGGTCTACGGCGTCGCCGCCGAGGTCACCGTCCACCCGGTGACCGGGGCGCCGACGGTGGTGTACCTGCCGGCGAAGCTGGGCCGGTCCGCCCTCGGGGAAGGCGCGCCGGCGTGACGGGCGGGACGGGGGAGCTTGCCCCGGACGCGGCACTGTCCGCGCTGCGGAGCCTGGCCGCGCACGGCCGCCGCTACCGCATCGAGGCGGGCGAGCCGCCCGCGGGCGCGGCGGAATGGCTGCCCGCCGACCGCCTCCTGGACCCCGCGAGCCCCGAGCTGTCCCGACTGCTGGACACCGAGTACCACGGCAGCGGCCACCGCACCGAGCACGCCGCCGCGCTCACCCTCATCGCCGTCTACGCGGGCCGGGTCACCGCCGCCGCCGTCCTGCACTGGGGCCTGACCGGCCAGGTCCTGGACGTGGCGCCGCACAACCTCGTGCTGCGGCCCGACCCCGGACACGGCATCGCCGAGGTCCGCCTGCGCGCCCCGCGCCTGCTGCCCGCGGACACCGGCGTCCAACAGGCCGTACTGGAGGAGCACTTGCTGCCGCTGGCCGCGGCGCTGCACCGGCGCACCCGGGCCGGCCTGCGGCAGCTGCGCGGCGGCGTGGCCCACGGCTGCGCCACCGCACTCGGTGCCTCCCTGGCCGACCCCGCTCCCGACCCGCGGCGGATGGCCCGCCGCTGGGCCGACTTCACCCGCGGCGCCCCCGGCGGCCTCGCCGCCCTGGGGGATGTGAGGACCGTCACGCGCGCCGACGGCCGCTCCCGCCTGGTCTACCTCCGCCGCACCTGCTGCCTCTTCTACACGAGCGCCGAGGCCGTACGCTGCGCCAGCTGCTGCCTGACCAGCACCGACGAGCGGCTGGCCGCGTACCGGGCGGGCCCGCGTCCCACCTGATGTGCTCCTCGCGTCCGCAGGGCGAGACGAGGTTCCAATACCCGGACCGGGAATCGATACGATGACCGCATGGTTTTCCACGACGTGAGCGAGAAGACGCCGGGCGCACTGCTCGTTGCGCGGCTGCACGTCGACCTGTGCCGTCTGGCCAGCGCGATCTGTCCGCGCTGCACGGCCGCCGCTGCCTGAGCAGCCCGCGGCGATCGCCGTACGTTCGCACCACCTTGCCCTCGCGCCGCAGCGCGCCCCCGGGGCTGCCCAGCCACCGCACTCCCACAGGAGCTCTCACATGGCCATCGAGGTCCGTATCCCGACCATCCTGCGCACCTACACCGACGGCGCCAAGGCCGTCCAGGGCAGCGGGCAGACCATCGCCGACCTCTTCGCCGACCTGGAGACCCGGCACGCGGGCATCAAGGAGCGCCTGGTCGACGGCGAGCAGCTGCGCCGCTTCGTCAACGTCTACCTCAACGACGAGGACGTGCGCTTCCTCGACGGCATCTCCACCGAGCTGGCCGACGGCGACAACGTCACGATCCTGCCGGCCGTCGCCGGGGGCTCCAGCTGATGCGGTACGACTCCCCGCTGGCGGCGGTCGGGAACACCCCTCTCGTCCGCCTCCCGCGCCTGTCCCCCTCCGACGAGGTCCGCATCTGGGCCAAGCTGGAGGACCGCAACCCCACCGGCTCCGTCAAGGACCGCCCCGCCCTCCACATGGTCGAACAGGCCGAGAAGGACGGCCGGTTGGCGCCCGGCTGCACGATCCTGGAGCCGACCAGCGGCAACACCGGCATCTCGCTCGCCATGGCGGCCAAGCTCAAGGGCTACCGCATCGTGTGCGTCATGCCGGAGAACACCTCCCAGGAGCGGCGCGACCTGCTCGCCATGTGGGGCGCCGAGATCATCTCCTCCCCGGCGGCCGGGGGCTCCAACACCGCGGTGCGCGTGGCCAAGGAGCTGGCGGCCGAGCACCCGGACTGGGTGATGCTCTACCAGTACGGCAACCCCGACAACGCCGGTGCCCACTACGCCACCACCGGCCCCGAGATCCTCGCCGACCTCCCCTCCATCACCCACTTCGTGGCGGGCCTGGGCACCACCGGCACCCTCATGGGCGTGGGCCGCTATCTGCGCGAGCACGTCCCCGGCGTCCGCATCGTGGCCGCCGAGCCGCGCTACGACGACGTCGTCTACGGGCTGCGCAACCTGGACGAGGGCTTCGTCCCCGAGCTGTACGACGAGTCGGTCCTGACCACGCGCTTCTCCGTCGGCTCCGAGGACGCGGTGCGCCGTACCCGCGAACTGCTCGCCCAGGAAGGCATCTTCGCGGGCATCTCCACCGGCGCCGCCCTGCACGCCGCCCTCGGCGTCGCCCGCAAGGCCGAGCGCGCCGGCGAGAGCGCCGACATCGTCTTCGTCGTCGCCGACGGCGGCTGGAAGTACCTCTCCACCGGCGTCTACACCGCCGAGTCGACCGAGGCCGCCGTCGAGACCCTGCACGGCCAGCTCTGGGCCTGAGAGGCCGCCTCCCCACCCCGGCGCCGCACGGGCTCCGGGGCACCGGCCCTCAGTACGCCAGATGCCGGACCTGGTCCCACACGGCCGGGTCCGCCACCCCCGACCGGCGCCGGAACGCGCCCAGCGGCACCTCGCGCAGCGCGTCGGTCTCCAGGAAGCTCCCCCGGCCCTGGTTGTCGCCGACCGAGCCGGGCGGGAGCGGGATCACCCCCGGCCGCTCGTCCCGGTAGCGGCTGGTGATCTTGGCGATCCGGGCGCGGTCCCCGTGCACCGCGAGCACCAGGCACGGCCGGTCCTTGGCCGTACCGCCCGCGCCGGACCCGCTCTCGTACGGAACCAGGGCCCACCAGATCTCGCCGGGCCGGGGCCGCTTGCGCCCCCAGGCGGTGGGCCCCTCCGCCCGTACGCGCCCTGCCGCCCGGCCCGGCGGCCGCCCGCGCCCGCGCGCGCCACGGCGTCCGCGCAGCCGCCCGTCGGCGATCGCCGCGAGAAGCGCCAGCGCGAGAACCGCCCCCAGCGCCGGCCACCACGAGGTATCCACGGCCGCTCCCTCCAAGATCCCCGCTCACTGCGACCGTACCGGCCACCGCCCCACCCGGCATATGGGACGGAGGGCCACCGGACGGGAAGAGAGCAAGCAGCGCAGCGGAAGAAGGCGGGCGGCGGCGGGAAACACCGCGCGGGAACGGAGGGGGAATGGGTGAGCGAGCGGCACGGAAGGCGGATGGGAACAGGGCCCGCGACCCGGCCACCCGGACTGGTGATTCCGCCCACAGCTCGCCCCGCTGGAGGGGCCACCAGCTCTTTTGCGCCTTACGCTCATGGGCACCGCGAAGACACGGCACGGACACGGCAAGGACCTCCCCCGGTCCGCCTGACCCCGCACTGCTCCCCGCCGCAGCGCACCCCGCCGCACCGTCCCCGCCCACGGAGGTTCACGCCCGCATGAAGCTCACCGTCGTCGGATGCTCGGGGTCGTTCCCCTCCACGGAATCGGCCTGTTCGAGCTACCTCCTGGAGGCCGACGGCTTCAGGCTGCTGCTGGACATGGGCAACGGTGCCCTGGGCGAGCTGCAGCGCCACTGCGGCCTGTACGACCTGGACGCCGTACTCCTCTCGCACCTGCACGCCGACCACTGCATCGACCTGTGCGGCTACTTCGTCGTGCGCTACTACCGCCCCGACGGCGGTCGCTGCGCCCCGATGCCGGTCTACGGACCGGCCGGCACCGAGCGCCGGCTGACCGCGGCCCACGCCGACCTGCCCACCGAGGGCGCGATGAGCGAGGTCTTCGACTTCCGCACCCTGACGCCCGGCACGTTCACCATCGGCCCCTTCACCATCCGTACGGACCTGGTCAGCCACCCGGTGGAGGCCTTCGCCTTCCGCATCGAGCACGGGGGCAAGTCCCTGACGTACTCCGGCGACACCGGCGTCTGCCGGGCGCTGGACGAACTGGCCCGGGACACCGACTTCTTCCTGTGCGAGGCGTCCTTCACGCACGGCAAGGAAGACATCCCCGACCTGCACCTCAACGGCCGCGAGGCGGGCGAGCACGCCGAGCGCGCCCGGGCCGGCCGCCTCGTACTGACCCACATCCCGCCGTGGACCGACCCCGGCGTCAACCTCCGCGACGCCCAGGAGGTCTTCCAGGGCCCGGTCGAGGTCGCCAAGGCGGGCGCGGTCTACGAGATCTGAGCGCCCTGATAGGGGCGCGGGGAACCGCTAGGGGCGCGGGGAACCGCGCGACTAGCCCCCGCCGGCCCGCGGGTGCCAGGACCGCTCGGGTGTCCCCTCGTACGCGAAGGGCCCTGGAACCAACCAGGTTCCAGGGCCCTTCGGCGTCAGCGGCGATGCCGCGGCATCACTTGCCCGACGACTTGCCCGAGGTCTTACCGGAGGCCTTGCCCGAGGCGGCGGCCTTCTCGGTGTCGGCCTTCGCGGCCTCCTTGTCCCCGTCGGCGCCCCCCTGCGCCGGTACGGCGGCCTTCTTCGCCTTGCGCGCCGCGGCCTTCTTCTCCGCGGCCTCGGCCTCGGCGGCGGCCTCGTCGAGGGTGTCGTCCGCCTCCCGGCCCGGGGTCGGCAGGTTGAACTTGGTGATCGCGAAGCGGAAGACCACGTAGTAGATCACCGCGAAGGCCAGACCGATCGGGATGATCAGCCACGGCTTGCTCGCGTGGCTCCAGCCCAGCAGGTAGTCGAAGAGGCCACCGGAGAAGGTGAAGCCGGTGTGGATGTCCAGCGCCCAGGTGATGAACATCGACAGGCCGGTGAGGACGGCGTGGATGCCGTACAGGACCGGGGCGATGAACATGAACGAGAACTCGATGGGCTCGGTGACGCCGGTGACGAAGGCGGTCAGACCCAGGGAGAGCATCATGCCGGAGACGGCCTTGCGGCGCTCGGGGCGGGCGCAGTGCGCGATGGCCAGGGCGGCGGCCGGCAGCGCGAACATGAAGATCGGGAAGAAGCCGGTCATGAACATTCCGGCGGAGCCGTCACCGGCGAAGTAGCGGGCGATGTCGCCGTGCACCTCGGTGCCGTCCGGCTTGGTGAAGCTGCCGAACTGGAACCAGCCGAAGGAGTTCAGCAGCATGTGCATGCCGATGGGGATCAGCAGGCGGTTGATGAGGCCGAAGATGCCCGAGCCCACCGCGCCGTTGTCCGAGAGCCACTCGGCGAAGCTGTTCAGGCCGTCGCCGACCGGGGCCCACAGGTAGCCGAAGACGACACCGTAGACCAGGCCCGCGAACGACATCAGGATCGGGATGAAGCGGCGGCCGGAGAAGAAGCCCAGCCAGTCGGGGAGCCGGGTGCGGTGGTACTTCTCCCACAGCACGGCGGCGGTGATACCGACGACGATGCCGCCGAGGACGCCCGGGTCCTGCGGCTTGCCGGTCACGTCGCTGACGAAGCCGCTGAGTACGTTCTTGTAGACCAGGAAGCCGACCACGGCCGCGAAGGCGGTGGTGCCGTCCGCCTTCTTGGCGAAGCCGATGGCGACACCGATGCAGAACAGCAGCGCGAGGTTGTCGAAGAGCGCGCCACCGGCGTGGGCGAAGATCTCGGCGACCTTGTTCCAGCCGAGGCCGGTCTTGCCGAAGACGTCATCCTGGCCGAGGCGGTTCAGGATGCCGGCTGCGGGAAGGGCGGCGACCGGGAGCTGGAGACTGCGCCCGATCTTCTGCATGCCCTTGATGACGCCCTGTCCCCGCTTCTTTGCGGGGGCCGCCGAGGCGGTGGCCGTACTCATCGGATTCCTCCTGGTGAGGCGGGCACTCGGGGAAGGGGGACGGCCCGCTCTTATGGTCTACACCACTAGTGGTTTAGACCATTCTTAGCACGTAGCCACGGCATAAAGGAATCCATCATTCCTGTTACCTCCGTCCCCACGCCAATCGGCCCTCCCGGCGACGCACTTGAGGGCGCCGGGGAGGGCCGATGGGGGAGGGCCGCGGGGGCGTGCTACTTGAGGTTCTCCTTCTCCAGCTCCTCGGCCAGTTCCTCCGGCTCCCGGCCCGGGGTCGGGAGGTTGAACTTGGTGATCACGAAGCGGAAGAGCGCGTAGTAGACGACCGCGAAGCCCAGGCCGATCGGAATGATCATCCATGGCTTGGTCGCCAGGCCCCAGTTGATGACGTAGTCGATCAGCCCGGCCGAGAAGCTGAAGCCGTCCTTGATGCCCAGCGCCCAGCACACCGCCATCGACACACCGGTCAGCAGGGCGTGGATGGCGTACAGCACGGGGGCGATGAACAGGAAGGAGTACTCGATCGGCTCGGTGACGCCGGTGACGAACGAGGTCAGGCCGACCGAGAGCATCATGCCGCCGACCACCTTGCGGCGGTCCGGCCGGGCGCAGTGCGTGATCGCCAGCGCCGCGGCCGGCAGCGCGAACATCATGATCGGGAAGAAGCCGGTGGTGAACTGCCCGGCGGTCGGGTCGCCCGCCAGGAAGCGGGGGATGTCGCCGTGCACGACCGTGCCGTCCGCCTTGGTGAAGTCACCGAACTGGAACCACATGAAGGCATTGAGGAACTGGTGCATCCCGATCACCAGCAGGGCGCGGTTGGCCACGCCGAAGATGCCGGAGCCGGTCGAGCCGAGGTCGACCATCCACTTGCTGAAGCTGGTCAGCGCATCGCCGATCGGCGGCCAGATCCACAGGCAGACCACCGCGAAGCCCAGCCCGACGAAGGACATGATGATCGGTACGAGCCGGCGGCCGTTGAAGAAGCCCAGCCAGTCCACCAGCTTCACGCGGTGGTAGCGCTGCCAGAACCAGGCGGCCATGAAGCCCATGAGGATGCCGCCGAAGACACCCGGGTTCTGGAAGGCGGCCTGCGAGGCCTTGCCGTCGCCGTCGACGCAGGTGCCGCTCCACTGTCCCAGCTGGGTGTACGCGGCGCCGGTGGGGCAGTCCGTCGGGAACTGGCGCAGCACGCCGTAGTAGACGAGGAAGCCGACCGTCGCGGCCAGCGCGGTCGAGCCGTCCGCCTTCTTGGCCATGCCGATGGCGACACCGATGCAGAACAGCAGCGGCAGGCCCAGCTCCGGGTTGAGCAGCGCGCCGCCCGCGCCCGCGAAGACCTTGGCCACGTCGTTCCAGCCCAGGCCGTCCGCGCCGAAGACGTCCGGCTGGCCGAGCCGGTTGAGGATGCCGGCCGCGGGCAGGACGGCGATGGGCAGCTGGAGGCTGCGGCCCATCTTCTGCAGGCTCTGGAAGAGGTTGGCGGTCCACTTCTTCTTGGGCGCCGCCGCTGCGCTGGAACTCATCTGCGTCCTCCCGGCCGTCGGCCCGTCGACGGTCGCCTCAGTGCGTGCCGCATACTGGTGGTGTAGACCATTCGCGGCGCGATTCGGACCCCGGAACGTGCTGCCGGGTGGTCGCTATCTTTCGCCAGATAGCGGACATATGCCCGGATAGCTGGGCCATACGTGCGTTACGGTGAGGAATCGAGCGGCGGAACCGCCGACGGCCGAGAAAATCAGGAGTGGACATGGCCAGCAAGGCTGAGAAGATCGTCGCCGGGCTCGGCGGACTCGACAACATCGAAGAGGTCGAGGGCTGCATCACCCGCCTCCGCACCGAGGTCGTGGACCCCTCCCTGGTCGACGAGGCCGCTCTCAAGGCCGCCGGCGCGCACGGCGTCGTGAAGATGGGCACCGCGATCCAGGTCGTCATCGGCACCGACGCCGACCCGATCGCCGCCGACATCGAAGACATGATGTGAGCACCGGCCACCAGGTCTGCTGAGACATCACATCAGGGAGCGCCGTGCGAGCGGGCCCGTAACGGGGCCGCCCACGCGGCGCTCGCTGCCTGCCGGGCCGCGCTCCGACGCCGCCCGGTGACATTCCGAGAATTCTTCACCAATTCACTCGGTATTTCCTGCTGTATTTAATTCTCCGCCATTGTGGGGGCATGGATGGCGAGAGTGGGGTGGGCGTTTCTTTAATGCCGTGACAAGCCTTCGCGCGAAATGCTCGAAGGTGATTTTCGCATGCCCTTTTTCGAGTATCAACAACCTGACAGTTTCACTTTTAAGGACTTGACCGGCCGGATATCGATGGCGCAGGATCAACCTGTCGCTCAAACGGTCGGCGCGGGGGTCAAGGGGGACTCTCCAGGTATTGCGCCGGTCGATTTCTGAAATCCTGGAGTGAAATGTTCTCGGGTAACCGGATGCTGCCTGCCGTTGTCGTACTCAACGCAAAGTATTTTCCCGATTCCGAAGTATCCGCGGCGAAAGTGGGCGCGACCTCGTTCGCCCTGTCCGTGGTCGAGGCACTGCGCGAGGCCGGCACCTTCGCCGGCATGATCCTCTACAGGCGCCAGGAGGGCATCAGCACCCCCTCCGTCACCCTGGAGGTCCGCAACTCCGTTCCCTGCGCCACGCTGACCTTCAACTTCGGCATGCGCGCCGCCGACGTCCAGGACGCCATCGCCGCGGCGGCCGAAAAACTCGCCACCGAGACCGGCTCCCCGCACGAGCCGATGCTCTACTACCAGACCGACACCCTGCTCGACTACCACCCCGAGCGGCTGCCGTGCTGCGTCACCCACCACGGCCCGTTCCACGGAGACTTCTCCGAGCACTTCTCCGCCGAATTGGCCGCGCTCGCCTTCGGCAGCCACGAAAAGGCACGCCATCTGCAACGGCAGCAGGAGTCCGGAATCCACCACCTGCGCCGACTGCCCCGCGCCTACGTCCTGCAACACTCGCGGCTCCAGCGCGAATACCTCGTACAGCGCGGCGTCGACCCGGCCAGGATCCGCCCGCTCAGCCCGCCGATCCAGCCCCGGCACCGCCCCGGCAACCGCATCGGATCAGCCCTTGAGGAATTCATACGCCCCGACCGCCTGCTGCTGTTCACCGCGGTCGCCCGCCTCGATTACTTCAAGAACGTCGAACTGCTCCTCGACGCCGGAATCCAGCTCCTGCGGCGCGGCCTCCCCGTCGACGTCCTCATAGCGGGCGACGAATCCCTCGACCTCGCACGGCGCGAAAAACTGCTGGCCAGGGTCCCCGCCGCAGACACCGACCACGTCCGCGTCGTCGCGAAGCTGCCCAAGGACGAGCTCTACGCCCTCTTCGACGCCGCCCGCGACAATGGGATCTTCGTCTGCCCCTCCCGCTACGAAACCCTCGGCATCACCCCGCTGGAAGCCGCCCTCAGCGGCGTCACCACCGTCATCACCGACTCCCCGCAGGTCGAGGCCGCCCACTTCTTCCCGCCCCACTACCGCTTCCGCGCCGACGCCGGCGACCTCGCCGCCCTCCTCCAGCGCTGCCACGACCAGGGCATGCGAGGCCGCGGCGAAGCACTGCGCCGCCACATCGGCGAACAGGTCTCCGACGACGCCTTCCGCACCGACCTGCTCAGCGCCTGGGGCGAACTGTCCGACCTCGCCTCGCTCTCCATGGTCTGACCCCCGCTTTCCCGCGCCCCTCCCTGCCCCGGCCCACCGGCCGGGGACAGGCAGGCCCGCGCCAACGGCTACGCTCGGGCGCATGTCTCGTATCGACGGCCGCACCCCCGATCAGCTCCGCCCCGTCACCATCGAACGCGGATGGAGCAAGCACGCCGAGGGCTCCGTCCTCATCTCCTTCGGTGACACCAAGGTCTTCTGCACCGCCTCGGTGACCGAAGGCGTCCCGCGCTGGCGCAAGGGCAGCGGTGAGGGCTGGGTCACCGCCGAGTACTCCATGCTTCCGCGCTCCACCAACACCCGAGGCGACCGCGAGTCCGTACGCGGCAAGATCGGCGGCCGTACGCACGAGATCTCCCGCCTCATCGGCCGCTCGCTGCGCGCCGTCATCGACTTCAAGGCCCTCGGCGAGAACACCGTCGTCCTGGACTGCGACGTCCTCCAGGCCGACGGAGGCACCCGCACCGCCGCCATCACCGGCGCGTACGTGGCCCTCGCCGACGCCATCACCTGGGCCCAGGGCAAGAAGCTCATCAAGCACGGCCGCCAGCCCCTGACCGGCACCGTCTCCGCCGTCTCCGTCGGCATCGTCGGCTCCGTCCCCCTCCTGGACCTCTGCTACGAGGAGGACGTCCGCGCCGAGACCGACATGAACGTCGTCTGCACCGGCGACGGCCGCTTCGTGGAGGTCCAGGGCACCGCCGAGGCCGAGCCCTTCGCCCGCGAGGAGCTCAACGCCCTGCTCGACCTGGCCGTCGCGGGCTGCGCCACGCTGGACGCCGCCCAGCGCGAGGCCCTCGCCCGCACACTGTGACCTCCGCTGTGAGGTTTCCCTCGTGGGAGATCCGTCTCTAGGAACGGGGCGCCGGTGCGCGCACTGTGGGAACCATGCCCACCTCCGCTGCCACCGCGCCCCGCTTCCGTACGTCCCCTACGGGCCCGCACGCCGGCCTCCGCGACCGCACCCGTACCGGCGGCCCCAAGGACGACGGCCCCAAGATCCTGGAACACGTCCTGGGCTGGACCTTCGTCGTTGTCCTGGCCATGTTCCTGACCCAGACCGGCCTCATGTGACCCGCCCGGCCTGATCGCACACCGACGTGGCCTGACAGACACAGCCCGCACGGCCTGACGCCCGCCGTTCACGCGGCCCGGCGGGTACGGCCCGCGCGGCCTGACGGAGCAACTCCGCTGTCCCGGCAACCAATTCCCGCCGCACCGCGTTTCTTCCTGTGCCAGCGCACAGCTCAGGGAGGGACCCGATCATGGCCACACGCCGCCGTTCGACCGCCACCACCGTCGCCGTCCTCGCGGCGGCAGCCGTGGCCGTACCGCTCCTGTCCGCCTGCGGCGCGGTACAGAAGACGCTGGACTGCGCCAACACCGCCGCCACCTTCGCGGGCAACGTGGACACCCTCCAGCGCTCCCTGGGCAACGCCGACAGCCCGCAGGACGCCCAGAACGCCGTGGACCAGCTCAACAAGGACCTCGGCAAGCTCAAGAAGCAGACCGACAACGCCGACGTCGAGAAGGCGATCGGCGACCTGACCAAGGCCGTCGACGCGATCGACGACGCCGTACGGGACGGCAAGACCCCCGACCTCACCGGCCTGAAGGACGCCACCTCCGAGCTGACCAAGGTCTGCACCCCTGGATAACCCCTGGCTGCCTCCTGGCCGACTGCGCCCCTGGATAATCGCGCCCATGAAGCGCCTGATCCTCGCCACCCGCAACGCCGGAAAGATCACCGAACTCCGCGCGATCCTGGCCGCCGCCGACCTCGACGTCGAACTCGTCGGCGCCGATGCCTACCCGGACATCCCGGACGTCAAGGAGACCGGCGTCACCTTCGCCGAGAACGCCCTCCTCAAGGCCCACGCCCTGGCGCAGGCCACCGGCCACCCGGCCGTCGCCGACGACTCCGGCCTGTGCGTGGACGTCCTGAACGGCGCCCCCGGCATCTTCTCCGCCCGCTGGTCGGGCCGGCACGGCGACGACGAGGCCAACCTCTGCCTCCTCCTCGCCCAGCTCTGCGACATCTCCGACGAACACCGCGCCGCCCACTTCGCCTGCGCCGCCGCCCTCGCCCTCCCCGACGGCACCGAACGCGTCGTCGAAGGCCGCCTGGAGGGCACCCTCCGCCACGCCCCCACCGGCACGGGCGGCTTCGGCTACGACCCCATCCTCCAGCCCCTCGGCGACACCCGAACCTGCGCCGAACTCACCCCCGCGGAGAAAAACGCCATCAGCCACCGAGGCAAGGCATTCCGCGCCCTGACGCCTGTAGTCCGCGAACTCCTGGGCTGACGCCGCACCGAGAAACACCGAAGGCCCGGCCCCACGCTTCCGCGGGGCCGGGCCTTCGAATCGAATGTGTGCGGCCGGAGGGACTCGAACCCTCAAGGGATTTCTCCCACAGCATCCTAAGTGCTGCGCGTAGGCCAGTTCCGCCACGGCCGCCTGCACAGACATGGTACTGGCGGCATGGCCGTATGATCCACGCACTTAACGGCAGTGGGAGGAGCGGGCACCCCCTCGGCGCCAAGTGATCGTCACTGCGTGACAGTTGGGGCAGAGCAGCCGCAGATCGTCCGGGCGGTCGTCGCTCCAGTCGCCGTCGATGTGGTCCGCCTCCAGCTCCAGCCCGAGGTGACGCGGTACGCCGTGGACGCTCGTCGATGCGGCGACGGCCGGTTCAAGGACCTCCCGCGTCCACCGCACCCCTCGCGTTCGAAGTGACGTCGCTGCCTCGGTGAGGCGTTCGCGGGTGTACGGACTGCCCGGCATGGATTCCCCCTCGTGCGTTCCCCTTTCGAACTCCTCGACGAATGGGGAAGGGGGGCCGCCGCACGGGGAACGGCCAAGCCAACTGCCGTTCTCAGAAGCGGGGGTCCTGGGTTTGGGCGGTGCAGAGTTCGATGGCTTCTTCCTTGGTGGAGACGGAGGGAGGGGAGCCGTCGAGGGGCTGTTGGGCGGTTTCCTTCATGCACAGGACGGCGATGACGCCGACGAGGGCGGCGCCCATGGCGTAGTAGGCGGGGACCATGTCGTTCTTGTTGAAGGTGTCCATCAGGGCGGTGATGACCAGGGGGGTGGTGCCGCCGAAGAGGGAGACGGCGAGGTTGTAGCCGATGGACAGCGAGCCGTAGCGCACGCTGGTGGGGAAGAGGGCGGGGAGGGCGGCGGACATGGTGCCCAGGAGGCAGACCAGGGACAGGCCCAGGATCAGCATGCCGGGGATGATCGCCACCAGGCTGCCCTGCTTGACCAGGAGGAAGGCGGGGACGGAGAGCAGGAAGAAGCCGAGCATGCCCGCCATGAGCAGCGGCTTGCGGCCGAAGCGGTCGTTCAGGCGGCCGACGGTGCTGATGACGCACATCAGGACGACCATGGTGCCGATCACGACCAGCAGGCCGTGCGCCTCGTCGTAGTGGAGGGTGTCGGTGAGGTAGGTCGGCATGTACGACAGCAGCATGTAGTGGCAGATGTTGTACGCGCCGACCAGCGCGATGCACAGGATCAGGGCCGGCCACTGCTGGGCGAAGATCTCGCCGAGCTTGCGCTTGGGGGCGTTCTCGGACAGGTGCGAGAAGTCCGCCTCGGTCTCGGCGGCACTCGCCTCGCCGCTGTGCGTCTTGGCGGCCTCCAGCTTCTGGAAGGCGGGCGTCTCGTCGAGCTTGAGGCGGAGGTAGAGGCCGACCAGGCCGAGCGGGCCCGCGATCAGGAACGGGATGCGCCAGCCCCAGTCGTGCATGGCCGCCGAGCCGAGCGTGGTGTTGAGGATCAGGACCAGTCCGGCCGCGCCGGTGTAGCCGGCCAGGGTGCCCATCTCCAGGAAGCTGCCGAAGTAGCCGCGCTTCTTGTCGGGCGCGTACTCGGCGATGAAGGTGGAGGCGCCGCCGTACTCACCGCCGGTGGAGAAGCCCTGGATCATGCGGAAGACGATGAGCAGGATCGGCGCCCAGATGCCGATGGAGGCGTACGAGGGGATCAGGCCGATGCACAGGGTGCCGGCGGCCATCATCATCATGGTCAGCGCCAGGATCTTCTTGCGGCCCACGCGGTCGCCCAGCGGCCCGAAGAACGCGCCGCCCAGGGGCCGTACGAGGAAGGCCACGGCGAAGGTCGCGAACGAGGACAGCAGACTGGTGGTGTCGCTGCCGCCGGGGAAGAAGACCTTGCCGATGGTGACGGCCAGGTAGGAGTAGATGCCGAAGTCGAACCACTCCATGGCGTTGCCCAGGGCGGCTGCCTTCACGGCCCGCTTGACCACCCGCTCGTCCGTGACCGTGATGTCGGTGCGCCGCAGTCGGGGGTTCTTGCGGCGGGCGACGGCCCGGAAGAGGGTCCGGTGGCGTCTGAGCGCCGCCGGATCCTGCTCGGCGGTGAGGTCGGCGTCGGTCTGGCCGGTCGGCACGGGTGGGCTCCTCTTGCTCGTCTTGCTCGGACGGCGCGCGGTGCGCGTGCTGGGCGGGCGGCGCTGCGGCGTATGCGGCGTACGAAAGAGGCGTCTGCGCGCAAACGCGCGGATCAAACCACTCTGGTCACAGAAGGCGATCTACGTCACTCGGCAGCGGCCGTCCGGGGGCATGCCCCACCAGCGGCTGTTACACGACTGGTACACAGCCGCGTGCTCTTCGCAGTGTTCGGGCAATCAGCCTGTGTGCCGGACCGGGGAGAGTGTGGGTATCAAAACCACCCCTGTCCGCTGATCTGCCGTATCCGCACGCTCCAGCCCCACCGGGCTGTCCGCCGATGCCTGTGCCCGCCCGGGCACCCCGGTACGGGGCCCTCGCCCCGGGAGGAGAAGTTGATGACCGACCGCGCACGCTCCCGATGGGTCAACGGGCGGTCCGCTCTGGTGACCTTCGTCGCGGTCACCGTGCTCGCCGCCGGCGGCGTGTGGTTCAGCCAGGCCACCCAGCGCACGCCCGCGGTCGCCGACGCGCCCAAGACGTCGGCGGCGCAGGAGGTCAAGACGGCGGGCAAGCCCGCGGGCGGCCTGCCGGGGGTGCGCGACTGCGGGATCGGCGAGCCGGTCGTCGAGCCGAAGGTGATCACGCTGACCTGCGCGGACGCGGGCATGGTGGCCACCCAGATCAAGTGGGACCGGTACGGCCCCAAGGAGGCCGAGGGCAAGGGCGTGGTGCAGGTGGAGAAGACCGCGGCCGGCGCGGGCTCCAACGCCGTCTTCCCCGCCACCTTCCATCTGGACAGCGCCAAGCAGGTCGAGGGGGCGCGGGTCTTCACCACGCTGGTGGTCAACTACGAGGGCTCCACTCCCCTCGGCAGTACGGCGGAGACGTACCCCCTCGCGTGATGGGGATCCGAGGCCGTATCGCCCTGGCCATCTCCTGTGTGACCGCGCTGGCCGTGGTCGTGCTCGGCTTCGCCGTGCACCACATCTCCGACGCGGAGCGCGAGCGGGCGGCGCGCTCCTATCAGGACGACCGGCTCTCCTCGGCGCTGCAGATCTACGAGCGGGACGGCACCCTCGCGCTGGGCGCGAAGATCGACGATGCCGCGCTGCCGCAGCCGCTGCGCGAGGCCGTCTACCAGAACAAGTCCGGTACCTACATCAACAGCGGTGAGGACCCGCGGGTGTGGGCCGCCACCGGCGTCGGGGGCGCGGAGGGCGGGAGCGTGAGCGCTCCGGTGCGCACCCTGTCGGTCTCGGCGGCCTATCCCGCCGACGACCCCTCGATGATGGCGCTGGACCGGGCCCTGGTGATCGCGGGGATCGGCACGGTCATGCTGATGGCGGTGGTGTCGTGGTTCGTCTCGCAGCGCCTGTCGCGCCGGCTGCGGCTCAGCGCGGCCGCGGCCCGGCGGATCGCGGCGGGCGCCCCGCCGGACGCGGACGCGCTGGCCAGCAACGGGCGGGACGAGGTGGCCGAACTGGGCCGCTCGGTCCACCACATGGCGACCTCGCTGGCCGCCCGGGTGCAGGCGGAGCGGGAGTTCACCGCCGATGTGGCGCACGAGCTGCGGACGCCGGTGGCCGGGCTGGTGGCGGCGGCCGAGCTGCTGCCGCACGAGCGGGCGGTGGAGCTGGTCAAGGACCGCGCGCAGACGATGCGCAATCTGGTGGAGGACCTGCTGGAGGTGTCCCGGCTGGACGCGGGCGTGGAGTGCGCGCAGCTGGACCCGGTGGATCTGCCGTCGCTGGTGCACGGGATCGTGGGGCGCGCCGAGCGGGTGCGCGGGATCACGGGTGTGGAGATCGTGGTGGAGGGCGAGCCGCAGGTGGTGGAGACCGACCGGCGCCGGGTGGAGCGGGTGCTGGTCAATCTGCTGGCCAATGCGGCCAAGCACGGCAAGCCGCCGATCGAGGTACGGGTCTCGGGGGCGCGGATCGCGGTACGGGACCACGGTCCCGGCTATCCGGCGGAGCTGCGCGAGGAGGGGCCGCGGCGGTTCCGTACGGCGGCTCCCGAGCGGGGCACCGGGCACGGTCTGGGGCTGACGATCGCGGCGGGTCAGGCGGCGGTGCTGGGGGCCCGCCTGGACTTCGGCGCCGCCGAGTCGGGCGGCGCCGAGGCCGTGCTGGAGCTGCCGGACCGGGTGGTCGCGGCGGTGCGGGAGCCGGTGCCGGCTACAGACCCAGGTCCTTGATGATCTTGGCGACGTGGCCGGTGGCCTTCACGTTGTAAAGGGCCCGCTCGACCTTGCCGTTCTCGTCCACGATCACGGTGGAGCGGATCACGCCGGTGACGATCTTGCCGTACAGCTTCTTCTCGCCGAAGGCGCCGTAGGC
The DNA here is from genome assembly GCF_058245575.1 of Streptomyces sp. UF-297. Classification (NCBI taxonomy): domain Bacteria; kingdom Bacillati; phylum Actinomycetota; class Actinomycetes; order Kitasatosporales; family Streptomycetaceae; genus Streptomyces; species Streptomyces sp. UF-297. The sequence goes on from NZ_JBSIBZ010000016.1 coordinate 107,693, forward strand.
CTCGAGGACCTTCTTGTCGGGGTCGCCGAGCAGGGTGACCTTCAGCTCCTCCTTCTCGCGGAACTTGGCGAGCTTCTCCGGCTTGTCGGGGGAGATGCCGATGACGTCGTAGCCGTGGCCGGCCAGGAAGTCGAGGTTGTCGGTGAAGTCGCAGGCCTGCTTGGTGCAGCCGGGGGTCAGCGCGGCCGGGTAGAAGTAGACGATCGTCTTGCGGCCCTTGTGGTCGGCGAGCGAGACCTCGTTGCCGTCCGCGTCGGGCAGGGTGAAGGCCGGGGCGGTGTCGCCGGGCTGCAAACGCTCGCTCATGCGCCAGCCTCGCTGCGCTCGGCGGGCACGCATGCGCGATGCGCGCACCTCTTTTTGATTCGCTCGCTTCGCTCGCTCATGTCTCTCCTCATGGGTGGTTTGGTGCTGCCCCCGAGCGTAGCCAGAGCGCTAAACGGGGGTGCTGTGGGGCGCGGGGGAGGACGAGCTGACAGACTGTGCACGACAACTACGGACAGGCAGTACTGACGACGGAGGCAGCGCGGTGTCGGAAGCCAGGACCCCTGCGCAGATCGAGGCGGATATCGCCCGCAGGCGGCAGGAGCTCGCCGTGACGCTCGACGAGATCGGCGTACGGCTGCACCCGAAGACGATCATCGGCGACGCCAAGGCGAAGGCGGCCGAGACGGTGGACCGGACGGCGGGGCGGGCCTATGTGGCCGCCAACCGTGCGATCTCCGACGTCCGCGCGCAGCTGACGACGGAGGACGGGGCGCCACGGCTGGAGCGGATCGTTCCGGTGGCCCTGATCGGCATCGCCGTGGTGGGGCTCCTGGTGTCGGGCTCGCGAAGGAAGCGCTCCTAGCGTCCAAGGCGTTCTCGGGCTGGGGCGCTATGAGGGCTCCGGGACAGGTACGGTCGTGCCGTGAGCCCGAATAACGCCAAGGACACCCACGACAAGCTGCCCATCCGGATGCTGCACGACCGTGTGCTGGTCCGGACCGACACCGCCGAGGGCGAGCGCCGGTCGACCGGCGGCATCGTCATCCCGGCGACCGCGGCGGTCGGCCGCCGCCTGGCCTGGGCGGAGGTGGTCGCCGTCGGGCAGAACGTACGGACGGTGGAGCCGGGGGACCGGGTGCTGTACGACCCGGAGGACCGGGCCGAGGTGGAGGTGCGCGGGGTCGCCTACATCCTGATGCGCGAGCGCGATCTGCACGCGGTGGCCGCTGAGCGGCTGGAGGGTGCGGAGGACTCCACGGGGCTTTATCTGTAGCGCGGTATCTGTAGCGCGCAGGGCGCGACGCTGGTGTGCGGACGGGCGGTGACCGAGGTCACCGCCCGTTTTGCCTGCCTTTTGCTAGGGTCGGAGACATCCCGACGAGACGCGCCGTACCGGGTCACGACAAGACGACGCACCCCTGTAGGAGTTCCTTTTCCACGGAGGTGCCGTCATGGCATGGATTCTGCTCGTCATCGCCGGCCTGCTGGAGGTCGGCTGGTCGATCGGCATGAAGTTCACCGAGGGATTCACCCGGCTGTGGCCCAGCGTGTTCACCGGCGCGGGCATCGTCGCGAGCATGGTGCTGCTGTCCTACGCCGCCAAGACCCTGCCGATCGGCACCGCGTACGGCGTGTGGGTGGGCATCGGCGCCGCGGGCGCGGCCATCGTCGGCATGCTGGTCCTGGGCGAACCCACCACCGCCGCCCGGATCTTCTTCATTTGCCTGCTGCTGGTGGCGGTGGTGGGTCTCAAGGCGACGTCCGGTCACTGACCGGAGGGCCGCTGCCTAGCGGGGCGGCCCGTCGGGCCCGTCGTCGCCGCGCGGCGGGCCCACCGTGGGGAAGTCCTCGGTGGGCGCGACGGTCGGCGGAGTCGTGGGCGAGGTCGTCGGGGGCGTGGTCGGCGGGACGGTCGGCGGGGTGGACGTCGGCGCGGTGGTCGGGGGCGTGGTCGGCGGTGTCGTGGGCCGGGTCGACGGAGTGGTCGGCGGGGCGGAGGACGGCGGCGCGCCGGAGGTGGCCGGCGGGGGCGGCGGCATGGACGCGCCGCTCTCCATGTCCAGGTCGAAGCTCTTGACGGGCTCGCCCTCCAGGGCGGCCCTGGTGTAGTCGGCCCAGATCTGGGTGGGGATCACACCGCCGTCGATACGGGCGTACCCGGCGGCGCCGTACAGCGGCTCCTGCTTGGCGGTCTCGGGGTGCTGGCCCATGATCGCGACGACGGTGGCCAGTTGCGGGGTGTAGCCGGCGAACCAGGCGGCCTTGTCCTTCTCGGCCGTACCGGTCTTGCCCGCGGCGGGCCGCCCGGCGGCCTGGGCCTGGCGGCCGGTGCCGTTGTCGACCACGCTCTTGAGGATCGAGGTGGTGGTGTCGGCGGCCTGGCGGGAGACGGCCTGCTTGGTGTCGGTGCCGGGCAGCTTGAGGTCCTCGCCGCTCTTGGAGACCTTCTCGACCATGGAGTACGTGCCGTGCTTGCCGTGGTTGGCGAGCGTGGCGTACGCGTGGGTCATGTCCAGGACGCTGGCGGTGGCGGTGCCCAGTGCGATGGCCGGGCCGTCGGGCATGTCGGGGGTGTCCTTGGGGATGCCGAGCGCGACGGCGGTGTCCCTGACGTTGGAGGGGCCGACGTCCTGTGCCATCTGGGCGTAGACGGCGTTGACGGACCTGTCGGTGGCGGTGGTGACGCTGATCTGGCCGTAGGAGCGCCCGTCCTCGTTCTCCGGGGCGAAGGGCTTGCCCTTCCAGCCGACGACGCGGCGCCGGTCGGTGCCGTCGTACACCGTGTTCGGGGTGATCTTCCGGCCGTCCTGGGTGGTGGATTCGTTCTCCACGGCCGAGGTGAAGACGAACGGCTTGAAGGTCGAACCGACCTGGTAGTCACGGCGGGTGGCGTTGTTGGTGTACTGCTTGACGTAGTCGATGCCGCCGTACATCGCCACGACCTTGCCGCTCTCCGGGTCGATGGAGGCGCCGCCGGCCCGGACGTAGGAGTCGACCTTGCGGCTGTCGCTGAGGCGGTCCATCAGGTTGTCCTGGACGGCCTCGACGAAGGCGTCCTGGCGGTCCTTGTCGATGGTGGTGGTGATGCGGTAGCCGCCGCCCGCCAGGTCCTGCTCGTCAATGATCTTGTTGCCGGTCAGGTAGTCGTTGACGGCCTGGACGAGGTAGCCGCGCTGGCCCGACAGGCCGGTCTGCGGCTTGACCTTGCCGGGCACGGGGAAGGTCATCTTGTCCCGCTCGGCCTGGCTGAGCCACTTCTGCTTGACCATGCCGTTCAGGACGTAGGCCCAGCGGCCCTCGGCGCGGGCGCGGTTCTCGGGGTGGGCGACGACGTCGAAGGCGCTGGGGGAGTTCAGGAGGGTGGCCAGGTAGGCGCCCTCGGCGGTGGTGAGCTTGTCGACGTCCTTGCTGTAGTACGCCTGCGCCGCGGCCTGGATGCCGTAGGCGTTGCGCCCGTAGAAGCTGGTGTTGAGGTAGCCCTCCAGGATGTCGTCCTTGCTCACCTCCCGGTCCAGCTTGATGGCGATGAAGAACTCCCGCGCCTTGCGGGTGAGGGTCTGCTCCTGGCCCAGGTAGTAGTTCTTGACGTACTGCTGGGTGATGGTGGAGCCGGACTGCTTGCCCTTGCCGGTGACGGTGTTCCAGGCGGCCCGCAGCATGGCGGCGGGGTCGACCGCGGACTCGGAGTAGAAGTCGCGGTCCTCGGCGGCGAGCACGGCCTCCTGGACGGTCTTGGGGATCTGGCTGAGCGCGACGTTCTCGCGGTTGACCTTGCCGTCGCGGGCGAGCAGGGAGCCGTCGGCGTAGAGGTAGACGTTGCTCTGGGCCTGGGCCGCCTGGTTGGCCGCGGGGATGTCGACGAGGACGTATCCGGAGACCAGACCGCCGGCGATGAGCAGGAGCAGGAGCAGGAGGCCGCCCACGACCATCCGCCAGGTCGGGATGGCGCGGCGCCAGCCCGTGCGCTTGGGGCGGCGCTTCTTGCCTGCTGTGCCCGGCTGTCCTGGCAGGCCCGGCCCCTGGGGCTGCCCGGGGTCGCCGGGCTCCGGTGGCTGCGGGCGCTGGGCCCAGCTCGGGGCACGGCGGTTGCCGTTGCCGTCCTGCTGCGCGTCGTCGCTCATGTCTGTTATGACTCCTCGCCCGCCGCCGAGGGTTGTGCCGCGGCGGATCGGTGTCGTCTCGGGCGGGGCGCGGGGCGATTCGCGCCGTACGCCGGAAAAAGAACAGTCGCCCGATAAGAAACTGTCGCATCATGCGTTCCAGTCAAGGGGGGCGGCTCGCACCTGTGACCGCTCTGTGACCGGCCGAACGGGTGCCTTCCCTCACCGGTACGGGCGACAAACCCGTGGTGGCGCGTCCACCCGCTGGGCTAGGCTCCGGTCCTTTGGCGCGCGACGGGGGGAGGGCCCTCAGTGCTGTACGCGGCCGTCGCGGCGAGCAGTTTCCGGCGCTATGCCACCTATCGGATCGCCACCGCCGCCGGGGTGTTCACCAACACCGTCTTCGGTTTCATCCTCGCCTACGCCTACCTCGCGCTGTGGGACGAGCGGCCGCGGCTGGGCGGCTACGACCAGGCGCAGGCGCTCACCTACGTCTGGATCGGGCAGGCGCTGCTGGCGGGCGTGGCGCTGATGGCCGGCGGCGGCATCGAGGAGCTGCAGGAGCGCATCCGCGGCGGGGACATCGCCATCGACCTGTACCGGCCCGCCGACCTGCAGACCTGGTGGCTGGCGGCCGACCTGGGGCGGGCCGGCTTCCAGCTGGTGGGGCGGGGCGTGGTGCCCATGGCGGTTGGGGCGCTGGCCTTCCGGCTGGCGCTGCCCGGCGACGCGGGGACCTGGCTGGCGTTCCTGGTGTCGGTCGCCCTCGCGGTCGTGGTCGGCTTCGCGCTGCGCTATCTGGTGGCGCTCGCGTCCTTCTGGCTGCTGGACGGCGCGGGCCTGGCCATGATCGGCGGCCTGGTGAGCCTCTTCTTCTCCGGCATGGTGCTGCCGCTGCGGGTCTTTCCCGGCGGCTTCGGCGAGGCGGTCCAGCTCCTGCCGTGGTCGGCGATGCTGCAGGTGCCGGCCGATGTGCTGCTCGGCGAGCGCCGGGGCGCCTCGCTGGCGGGGGCGCTGGCCTTCCAGGCGGGGTGGGCCGCGGTGCTGCTGGCGGCCGGGCGGCTGGTGCAGGCGGCGGCCGCCCGCAAGGTGGTGGTCCACGGTGGGTAGGGCGGCGCTGCTCAAGGAGGGTGTACGGGCCTACGGCCTGATCGTGGCGATGTGGGTGCGCTCCACGCTCGCCTACCGGGCGTCCTTCGCGATGACGGCGCTGGGCAACTTCGCCGCCAGTGCGCTGGACTTCGTCGCCCTCCTGCTGATGTTCTCCCACATCACGGTCCTGGGCGGCTTCACGCTGCCCGAGGTGGCGCTGCTGTACGGCACCTCCAGCGTCGCGCTGGGCCTGGCCGACCTGGCGCTGGGCAGCATGGACCGGCTGGGGCGGCGGGTGCGCGACGGCACGATGGATGTGCTGCTGGTGCGGCCGGTACCGGTCTTCGCGCAGGTCGCGGCGGACCGCTTCGCGCTGCGCAGGCTGGGCCGGATCGGCCAGGGCGCGCTGGTGCTGGGCTGGGCGCTGGCGCGGGTGGAGGTGGACTGGACGGTGGGCAAGGCGCTGATGGTGCCGGTGATGCTGCTGTGCGGTGCGGTCATCTTCGCGTCCGTGTTCGCCGTCGGCGCCGGCTTCCAGTTCTGGGCGCAGGACGCCGCCGAGGTCCAGAACTCCTTCACCTACGGCGGCAACGCGCTGCTGCAGTACCCGCCCACCGTCTTCGCCACGGACGTGGTGCGCGGCGTCACCTTCGTCATTCCGCTGACCTTCGTCAACTGGCTGCCCGCGCTGCGCCTGTTGGGCCGTGAGGACCCGCTCGGCCTGCCCGGCTGGGTGGACTTCCTGGGCCCCGCGGTGGCGGCGGCGATGTGCGCGGCGGCGGGCGCGGCGTGGCGGGCGGGCCTGCGGAGCTATCGGAGTACGGGGAGCTGAGGGACGGGCCATGGAGCGGGACGTGGGGGACACCGGGGACAGCGGCGGCTTCATCGCGCTGGAGGGGGTGGAGAAGGTCTTCACCGTACGGCGCAGAGCGGGCCGGGTGCGCCGGGAGAAACATCGGGTACGGGCGGTGGACGGCATCACCTTCCGCATCTCGCGCGGCGAGATGGTCGGCTACATCGGCCCCAACGGCGCGGGCAAGTCCACCACCATCAAGATGCTGACCGGCATTCTGGTGCCCAGCGGCGGCCGGCTGCGGGTCGCGGGCGTCGACCCCGCGCGCGAGCGCACCCGCCTCGCCCGCCGCATCGGGGTGGTCTTCGGGCAGCGCACGACCCTGTGGTGGGACCTGCCGCTCAAGGACTCCTACGAGCTGGTGCGGCGGCTGTACCGCATCCCCGAGGTCACCTACCGCGCGAATCTGGACCGCTGTGTCCAACTGCTGGACCTGGCACCGCTGTTGGAGGTGCCGGTGCGCCAGCTCTCGCTGGGGCAGCGGATGCGCGGCGACATCGCGGCGGCGCTGCTGCACGACCCCGAGGTGCTCTACCTGGACGAGCCCACCATCGGTCTGGACGTCATCAGCAAGGCCAAGGTGCGCGACTTCCTGCGCGAGGTGAACGCCGAGCGCGGCACGACCGTGCTGCTGACCACCCACGACCTCACCGACATCGAGCAGTTGTGCCAGCGCGTGATGGTCATCGACCACGGGCGCCTGGTCTACGACGGCGGCCTGGAGGGGCTGCACGCGGTGGGCGGCAGCGAGCGGACGCTGGTGGTGGACCTGGAGCGGGAACTACCGCCCATCGAGGGCGTGCCCGGGGCCCGTACGGTCAGGGTCGAGGGCCCGCGGCAGTGGCTGGCCTTCCCCGCGCAGCACAGCGCGGCGCCGCTGGTGGCGGCCGTCGCCGCGCGCTTCCCGCTGGTGGACCTGTCGGTGCGGGAGCCGGACATCGAGGACGTCATCGCCAAGCTCTACGCGGACAGCGCGGCGCTGTGAGGTGCGGGTTCCGCCCTGTGGGGGAAAGTGCCCGGGTGGCCGCTTAGTCTGTCCGTATGACTGACAAACTCCCCGAGTTGCGGGCTTCCGACGCCGACCGCGACCGGGTCGCCGAGATCCTGCGGGAAGCGCTGGCCGAGGGGCGGCTGGCGATGGAGGAGTTCGAGGAGCGCCTGGAGGCGGCCTACAAGGCGCGTACGTACGGGGAGTTGGAGCCGCTGACCGCGGACCTGCCGGCCGGGGGCCGGGTGTCCATGCGCAAGGCGGCACCCGGCGCCCCGGCGGGCTGGTCCGAGCGCATCGGCGGCACCGGCACCTCCCGTGGTGGCTTCGCGATGTGGAGCGGATTCGTCCGCAAGGGCCGGTGGACCGCGCCGCGGTCCTTCACCGGTGTCGTCTTCCAGGGCGGCGGGCAGATCGACCTGCGCGATGCGCAGTTCGAGGCGGAGGAGATCACCATCCGCTGTTTCGCGCTCATGGGCGGAATCGAGGTCGTGGTGCCCCCGGGTGTGGAGGTGGCCGTGAGCGGCTTCGGCTTCATGGGCGGGTTCGACCCCGGTGACCACGAGCCGGGCGAGCCCGGCGCACCGCGGGTGAAGGTCACCGGGTTCGCGATGATGGGCGGTGTGGGCCTGCGGCGCAAGCGGTCCAAGGCGGCCAAGGCGCAGCTGGAGGCCGAGCGCGAGCAGCGAAGGCTCCAGGAGCGGCGCCGCAAGGAGCTCGGCTGACCGGCCGTCACAGGGCGGCCGGTACCTCGCCCTTGAGGTGGCTCAGGTCCAGCGCGTAGGCCATGGCGCGAAAGCCCTGGTCGCTGGGGTGCAGATGGTCGCCGGAGTCGTAGGCGGGCAGCAGCCGCCGGGGGCTTGCGGGATCGCGCAGCGCCCGGTCGAAGTCGACGACCTCGTCGAAGACGTCACCGGCCCGGATCTGCGCGTTGACCTGCCGGCGTACGGACTCCAGGGCGGGCGTGAAACCGCGGTGGCCCTGGAAGGGCGTCAGGGTGCCGCCGACGACCCGCAGGCCGCGCGCGTGCGCCTGCTGGGTCAGCTGCCGCAGCCCGGCGACGATGTCGTCGGCGCCGGTGGTGTGCGGGGTGCGCAGGATGTCGTTGACGCCGAGCGCGATGACCACGGCGCGTACGCCCGTACCGGCGAGCACATCGCGCTGGAAGCGGGTCAGCCCGCTGGGGTTGTCGGGCGGGAAGTGGCCGCCGTCGGTCAGTACGCGGTTGCCGCTGATGCCCTGGTTGAGCACGCCGAAGCGGGGCGCGCCCGGCTCGCTGCGCAGCCGCTCGGCCAGGATGTCGGGCCAGCGGCGGTTGGCGCCCGAGGTGGAGGTGATGCCGTCGGTGATGGAGTCGCCCAGCACCACGACCGAGCCGCGGGCCTCCTTGCTGAACACGTCCACCGCGGTGACATAGCGCCAGTACGGGCTCTGCTTGGTGTACGCACTCCCCGCGGCGTCCTCGGTGCGGTCACCGGCGGCCATGTAGGAGGTCTGGCGGGCGTGCGGGTGGTAGGTGACCGGGCCCGAGGGGGTGGGGGAGTAGGTGGTGACCAGCAGGTCCGCGTTGTGCGGCACGTCCAGGCGCACCGGGTCGCTGGTGACGGTGCCGCCCGCCGGGATGGTCACGGCGGGGCGGTCGCCGAAGGTGAGGCGGCGCATGGTGCCGGCGGTGGCGGCGGGGTTGCTGGGGGCGGCGGCCAGCGCGAGGGAGGCGTGGGTGAGGGTCAGCGGCCGGGTGCCGTAGTGGTTGGAGAACTGGATGCGGGCGCTGGTGCCGCCGATGCTGGTGTGGACGACATTGCGCAGGGACATCCCCGCGTAGCCGTCCCTGGTGCGCGGCTCGGCGGCGGCCGCGGAGGCCGCCCAGGTGCCCACCCACTGCCCGGCGGCGGCCGGTGCCACGGAGTTGCGCGGCCCCGGCGCGGAGGGCTCGGAGCCGTTGCCGGCCTCACCGCCGGTGCCGACCCCGGCGAATATGGCGGCCGAGATCAGTACGACCACCGCCGCCAGACCGGCGGACAGGGCGTAACCCACACCTTTCGTCATGCGGGGAGCGTCTCCTGGTGCAAGCGGAGCGACACGCTCCGAGTGGGCAAGGGCAGCGAGTGATCAGCGGCGCCGTTGCGGTCCGATCAATCCGCCATGATCGCACGGAGGCCTTGGAGTCCTTCCGGCGCCCTGGGGGACCCGCTTGGGGGTTCGTCCCCTTGGAGGGACGCCGGGAACTCGTGGTTCGTTCCGCGAGTAGGTCACAGTGGGATACAAGGCGCCGTACGCCGGACGGACAGCGGCGGCGCACGGTGCGAACGGGTGGAGCGGATGGAACGCAACGGTACGGCCGGGCCGCAGGCGAGAGAGGCCGCCCCGGCCGGCGGCTTCCCCTTCAACGCCGCCGACGAGGACAAGCGGCGCGGCGTACGGCGGATGAAGACCCTGGCCACCTGCCTGCTGCTGGCCGTGGCCCTGGTGTACGTCCTGGCCAAATGGGCGCAGTCGGCGGGCGCGGGAGGCTGGAGCGGATATGTGGCGGCGGCCGCAGAGGCGGGCATGGTCGGCGCGCTCGCCGACTGGTTCGCGGTGACCGCGCTGTTCAAACGGCCGCTGGGACTGCCCATCCCGCACACCGCCATCATCCCCACCAAGAAGGACCAACTGGGCCAGAGCCTGGGCGAGTTCGTCGGGGAGAACTTCCTCTCCGGCGACGTCGTGCGCCAGCGGCTGCGCAAGGTGGGCATCGGCAGACGGCTGGGCGCCTGGCTGGCCGTCCCCGAGAACGCCGACCGGGTCACCGCCGAGCTGTCCACCGCGCTGCGCGGCGCCCTGACCGTGCTGCGCGACTCCGACGTCCAGGCCGTGGTCGGCGAGGCCATCACCCGGCGCGCCGATGCCCAGGAGGTCGCCCCGCCGCTGGGCAAGATGCTGGAGAAGGTGGTCGCCGACGGCGGCCACCGGCGCGTGGTGGACCTGGTGTGCGTGCGCGCCCACGACTGGCTGGTGGAGCACAGCGACTCGGTGATGACCGCCGTCTCCGGCGGCGCGCCCGGCTGGACCCCGCGCTTTGTGGACCGCAAGGTCGGCGAGCGGGTCTACAAGGAGCTGCTGCGCTTCGTCCAGGAGATGCGGGACATGCCCGAGCACCCCGCGCGCGGCGCGGTGGACCGCTTCCTGAAGGACTTCGCCGGCGACCTGCAGTCCGACTCCGACACCCGGGACCGGGTGGAGCGCCTGAAGTCGGAGGTGCTGGGCCGCGGCGAGGTCCAGGACGTCATCGCCTCCGCCTGGGGCTCCGTACGCGCCATGATCGTGGCCGCGGCCGAGGACGAGCGCAGCGAACTGCGGCTGCGGGTACGGGCCGCGCTGCTCTCCCTGGGCACGCGGATGTCCGAGGACGGCAGGCTCCAGGGCAAGGTCGACGGCTGGCTGGAGGGCGCGGCCGTCTATGTGGTCACGACCTACCGCGGCGAGATCACCTCCCTGATCACGGACACCGTCGCGGGCTGGGACGCCGAGCACACCTCGAAGAAGATCGAGGCGCACATCGGGCGGGACCTGCAGTTCATCCGCATCAACGGCACGGTCGTGGGCGCCCTGGCGGGCCTGGTCATCTACACCGTCTCGCGGGCGCTGGGGGGCTGACGGGTCTGGTACTTGCGCACCGCAGGGCCTACCGTGCGCCTGTGCGGGAGCGGATACCGGTGGTGGTGCAGCGGCGGCGCGGGCAACGGCAGCTCGTGGCGCGGGTGTTGTGGACCGGAGCCGAGCTGGCGGTGACGCTCGGCGTGGTCGTCCTGCTGCTGGTGGTGCACCAGCTGTACTGGACCAACCGGCAGGCGCAGCAGGGGGCGCGCCGGCAGGTCGCCGCGCTGGAACGGCAGTGGGAGGCCGGGCCGAAGCCGTCGTACGAGCCGCTGCCGACGCCGACCATGGCCGAGCGCCACACCTCCGCCCTCGACCGGGGGACGACGCCCGGCGGGCCCCCGCGCAGGGCCGGGCAGGAGGCGTACGCCGTGCTGCGCATCGCGCGCATCGGGATCACCGTCCCCGTCGCCGAGGGCGTCTCCAGGTCCGGCGTGCTCAACAAGGGGTACGCGGGCCACTACCCGCACACCGCCCGGCCCGGCGGCGCCGGCAATTTCGCCCTCGCCGGGCACCGCAACACCCACGGCGAGCCGTTCCGCTTCATCAACCGGCTGCGTCCCGGGGACGAGATCCGCGTCGACACCGCGCAGGCCCGCTACACCTACACCGTCCGGCGCACCCTGCCGCAGACCACGCCCTCCGACGGCACGGTCCTCGCCCCGACCCCCTACAGCAGCGTGCACCCCTCCTTCCGCTTCACCGCGCCCGGCCAGTACCTGACCCTGACGACCTGCACGCCCGAGTACACCTCCGCCTACCGCCTGGTGGTGTGGGGCGAACTGACCGCGGCGGGCCCCCGCTAGGGTTTCTGGCTGTGCTGAAACGTCCCACGCTGCTGTGGCTCCTGGTCCCCTACGTGCTCTACCTGGGCGCGCTGCCCCTGGTGAACCGCGTCACGCCGACCGTTTTGGGTCTGCCCTTCCTGTTCTTCTGGCTGCTGCTGGCCACCCTGCTCACGCCGGTCGCGGTGTGGCTGGCGTGGCGGGGCGACAAGAAGCGGGGGCGGGCGTGAACGCCGCGGTCGCGACCTCGGTCTTCGGGGTCTTCATGGTGCTCACCGTGGCGCTCGGCCTGCTGGCCGTACGGGGGCGCGGCTCCGGCGGCGGCCTGGAGCAGTGGTCGGTGGGCGGCCGCAGCCTGGGCACGGTCTTCATCTGGGTCCTGATGGCGGGCGAGGGCTACACCAGCTTCAGCTATCTGGGCGCCGCGGGCTGGGGCTACAACTTCGGCGCCCCGGTCCTGTACGTCATCGCGTACATGTCCTGCGGCTACGCGATCGGCTATGTCGTCGGCCCGATGCTGTGGTCCTACGCGCGCCGGCACGGCCTGGTCGGCATCACCGACATGGTGGCGCACCGCTACGGCCGCCCCTGGCTGGGCACGGCCGTGGCGATCCTGGCGACCGTGTGCCTGCTGCCCTACATCCAGCTGCAGATCACCGGCATGGGCGTGGTCGTCTCGACCATCTCCTACGGCGCCATCAGCCTCAACTGGGCTTATTTCATCGGCTTCGCGGTCACCACGGCCTTCGTGGTGGTCAGCGGGCTGCGCGGCAGCGCCTGGGTCTCGGTGCTCAAGGACGTGCTGGTCATCGCGACCCTGGCGTTCCTGGCGATCTACGTACCGCTGCACTACTTCGACGGGTACGGGGACTTCCTGCACCGCATCACCGCCGAGAAGCCCCAGTGGCTGACCTTCCCCGGGCACGAGTCGGGCGGGCTGGGCCAGGGCTGGTTCATCACCACCTCGCTGCTCAACTCCCTGACCGTGGTCATCTTCCCGACGACCGTCGCGGGCTATCTCGGCGCCCGCAACGCCGACGCGCTGCGCCGCAACGCCATCTGTCTGCCCTTTTACAACGTGCTGCTGTTCGTGCCGATGCTGCTGGGCATGGCGGCCCTGTTCGTCGTCCCCCAGCTGGTGGGCGCCGAGTCCAATCTCGCCCTGTTCAAGCTGGTGGTGGACTCGCTGCCGGCCTGGGCCGTGGGCGTGATCGGGGTCGCGGCCGCGCTGTCCTCGATCGTGCCGATGGCCGTGTTCATGCTGGTGATCGGGACGATGTGGGGCCGCAGCGTGCTCGGCGCCATTCCCCGGCTCGCGCACCGCCAGAAGCTGTGGTCGCAGCTGGTGGTCGTGGCCGCGGGCGCCCTCGCGCTGCTGCTGACCTATCTCGCCCCCAACACCCTGGTGCGGCTCTCGCTGATCTCCTACGAGGGGATGGCGCAGCTCGTACCGATGCTGCTGCTGGGACTGGTGTGGCGCAAGCTGACGCTGTACGGGGCCGTCAGCGGACTGGTCGCGGGCTTCGCTGTGGTGTGCGCCCTGGTCTTCAGCGGCAACGACCCGGTGTGGGGCGTGAACGCGGGCATCGTCGCGCTGGCGGTGAACCTGGCGGTGGCGCTGGCCGTCACCTGGCTGGGGCCGCGCCCGGCGGACGACCGGCCGGACGCGGAGGTACTGGCACGCGACACCGAGCCCGCCGGGGAAGAAGGCCAGGAGATCACCCCGACGCCCGCGCGGTGATCTTCCGGCCGTCCTTACCGACGGCGAACCACTGGCCGCCGACACCCTGCCCGTTGGCGTCCCCGGGCTGTTTGTCGCCGGTGAACCAGTACAGCGGCCAGCAGTCGACGGCCAGTTGGCGGGTGCCGTCGGGCCGGTCCAGAGTGCCGATGAGCTTGGCGGGCACGCCCTCGGCCCGGTCCTTGGCGACGGTGGCCGCGGGCTTCCACTTCTCAAGGCACGCGCCGGTGCAGGCGGACTTCATCGGCCAGGCGCTGTCCTTGGTGAAGCGGTACAGGGTACGGCCCTTGGCGTCGACCAGGACCTCGCCCAGGCCCGCCCGGGACCGGGCGGACAGCGCCGGGCGCGGCTTCGCCGAGGCCTTCGCGCCGTCGGCCGCCAGCGCGAACCACGTGCCGCCCACGCCCTGGCCCTTGGTGTCGCCCGGCGCGGTGTCCTTGGCGTAGCGGTAGACGGGCCGGCCGCCCAGGGTGAGCTGCTTGCTGCCGTCGGAGCGTACGACTTCGCCCAGCGCCTGCTGCGCGATGCCGGACCGGGCGGTGACCTCGCCCGCGGGGACCGGCGGCCAGGCCGTGGCGCAGGCCCCGTCGCAGGCGGACTTGGCGGGCGAGGCGGTGTCCTTCTCGAAGCGGTAGAGGGTCATGCCCTTCTCGTCGGTGACCACGGGGCCGAGCGCCGAGGTCTCCCGCAGGGCGAGCGAGGTGGCGCGGGCCTGGTCGTCGGCGGCGGCGCCGGGCTCCGCCGGGCGCGCGTCGTCGTCCGGCTTTGAGCCGTAGCCGGAGCCCGCGCCGGTGTCGTACCCGGAGCCGTTCGTGTAGTCGCCGGAGCCCTTGCCGGCCAGTTCGCCGCGCTCGGGCGCCGAGCCGGGAGCGCCCCCGCAGGCGGCGGTCAGCGCCAGCGCCGCGAGCGCCGCGGCCACCGCCCCCGCGCGCCGCCGCTGCCGCGTCTTCGGCGTCCGTGGCGTCCTCGGCTTCGTCGGCATGGTCATGGTCTCTGCCTCTCTGCAGGCTGCGCCGGTTTGCTGTGGCCCCGGTCCGGGGCCGTTGCCGCTGGAGTACGGGAGGGGTGCGGCCCGCGTTCAGCCGGAGGGCACGGTGAGCGAGAGTGTTCACCTGGTGGTCGAAGCTGCCCGGGAGGTGGTTAGGCTTGAGCACAAGACCGCGGGCGGTGACCGTCCGCGCAGGGCTGTCCGGACGCGACGGAGAGGGGGAGAGCCGGTGCACCGCATCGCCGAAGCCTGGCGTCTCTACCTGACCGCTCTGCTGGTCCTGGCCGCCGGGATGCTGCTGGCCCAGAGCGGGCTGACCACGGCACTGACCGCCGCCGCGGCCACCGCCGCCGTCCTGCTGCTGTGCAGCGCCTTCCTCCTCGCCACCGTCGCCCGGCCGCTGCCGCCGGGTCTGGTCCGTACCGCGATCCGGGACCGGGAGCGCCGTACGGCCTTCCTGCCACAGCGCGACCCCGACGCCGCGGGCCGCCCGCGGCCCCGAGCACCCGGCCGTCCCCTCCCGACGGCCGCGCAGGCGCTCTGGCGCTGATCCCTTTCCCGCGCCTTTCCCGCGTACTCACGCACTGAGTCCGCGCGGCTCGTCACGCCGATCTCTCTCACCCCGGCACGACGAGACCCGTGGAGGGCTCACCCATGTCCGTATTCACCGCACTCGGTGATCTTCTGACCCAGGCCGCCGACGCGATCGACCCGGTCTTCGGCGCCTCGGCCACCGCCGCCGCCATCGTCCTGTTCACCCTGTGCGTACGCGCCGCACTGCACCCCCTGGCCCGGGCCGCCGCCCGCGGGGAGAAGGCGCGGGCCGCCCTCGCGCCGCAGATGGCCGAGCTGCGCCGCAAACACCGCAACAACCCCGAGAAGATGCAGAAGGCCGTCGCCGACCTGTACGCCACATCCGGCTCCTCGCCGCTGGCCGGGTGCCTGCCCTCGCTGCTCCAGCTGCCGGTCTTCTTCGTGATGTACCACCTGTTCACCCGTAGCGGCGACGGGCTGCTGGACCACACCCTGCTGGGCGCGCCGCTGGGCGGGCGCTGGACGCAGGCGCTCGCCGAGGGCGGTCCCTTCGGGCCGCAGGGGCTGGTCTACCTGGTGCTGTTCGCGCTGGTCGCGGCGGTGGCGACGTGGAACTTCCGGCGGGCGCGCAAGGCGGCGGCCGACGCCCCGGCCACCGGTGAGGCGCTGCCCGGCATGGCGGGTATGGCCAAGGTGCTGCCGCTGATGTCCTTCGCCATGCTGATCACCGTCGCCGTGGTGCCCCTGGCGGCCGGGCTCTACACGGTGACCACCACGACCTGGACGGCGGCCGAGCGCTATCTGCTGCACCGCGACCGCGGGCGTACGGAGTCCGGGCCGCCCCCGCTCGCGACTACCGCCAAGTAACGGTCCAGTACGTGAACGGGGTCTTGTGGGCCGGGCCCGCCTCTTGGAGGATCGGCCGAATCACTCGATGGCCGTCCCCATCGGCCGGTCCGGGAAATCCGTCCCGGACCGACCCTTCGACCACGGGAGTTGACCCGATGAAGCTGCTGCGAGTCGGACCGGTGGGGGCGGAGCGCCCGGCGCTGCTGGACGGGTCCGGGACCCTGCGCGACCTGTCGGACCTGGTGCCGGACATCGACGGGCGGTTGCTCGCGGACGACGCGGCGCTGGCGCGGGTACGGGCCGCCGGGGCGCTCGGCGAGCTGCCCGTGATCGACCCCGCCGGGCTGCGCACCGGCCCGCCCCTGGCCCGTATCGGCAAGGTCGTGTGCATCGGGCTGAACTACCACGATCACGCACGGGAGACCGGCGCGCCGGTCCCCGAGGAGCCGATCGTCTTCATGAAGGCGCCGGACACGGTGGTGGGGCCCGACGACACGGTGCTGGTGCCGCGGCGCAGTGTGAAGACGGACTGGGAGGCGGAGCTGGCGGTCGTCATCGGCCGCACCGCCCGCTACCTGGAGACCGACGAGCAGGCGCTGGCCGCCGTCGCGGGCTACACGATCGCGCACGACGTCTCCGAGCGGGAGTTCCAGATCGAGCGCGGCGGCCAGTGGGACAAGGGCAAGAACTGCGAGACCTTCAACCCGCTGGGGCCGTGGCTGGTGACCGCCGAGGAGGTGGCGGACCCGCAGGCGCTGGGCGTACGGCTGTGGGTCAACGGGGAGCTGAAGCAGAACGGCAGCACCGCCGAGCAGATCTTCACGGTGGCCCAAGTGGTCCGCTACCTCAGCCAGTTCATGGCCCTGCACCCCGGCGATGTGATCAACACCGGCACGCCGGCCGGGGTCGCGATGGGGCACCCCGAGCCCAAGCCGTATCTGCGCGCGGGCGACGTCGTGGAGCTGGAGATCGACGGGCTGGGCCGCCAGCGGCAGCAGCTGAAGAACGCCTGAGACCGCCGGGGAGCCGGGCCGGGGGGGGGGGG